>CANRCU010000088.1 GCA_947629215.1 uncultured Clostridia bacterium | reverse complement strand
TATGTGTTTTGAATTTTTTTGTAATATTTTCGTTTTCGATGAAAACGGCTTGAAGCAGCTTTTTTATATAGGTATTTTCAACAGTGTCGATAAAAGCAAGAAATTGGCTGCTCATTTTTGCTATATCCTTTTTGGTCGAAGGGATATAATCGACAGGATCGTATTCTCCCTCTTCGGCACGCCTTATTTTTGTTGCCACAAGCTGTATCTCGTTGTTGTATATCTGCACATTAGCGGCTATTTTTATAAAATCGCCTTCTTCAAAACTTTGGATATTTTTGTTCAGATCCCACACTTTAGCGTTGACGGATGCTGTTTTGTCCTGAAGAATAAGGGAAAGATAGTTTTTGTCAGACCTTGTTTTTGCTACTTTCCTTTGTCTGCACAGATAAATTTCTATAATGGTTTCTCCCTCTTTTAATTCATTTAAGTATCTCATGTTACCTCCCGAATTTTTTGTATATATATAACTATACACCATCGGTCGGAAAATTTCAACTGCTTTTTAACAGCAACTTATATTATTATTTATGTAAGTTATCGCAGCTTTAAGAAAGGCTTTGTTTGTCGGCCGTTTTTGTCAGAAATTTTCGAATATTCGGAGTACAAATGTCCTTTATATTTTTAATCATAATTACGCGTCCGGAGCAATAACTCCTTACCACAAAATTTATATGAAATATTTCTGTATGAGCTTTCTTTCAAATCTTCCGGGCTGTTGATATTATACATAAAGTTATATTCGTAGTGTTTCCCTTTTTTATAAACTTGTTTCAGGTGCATCTATTCGGTACAAGATACTTTTAAATATTCTTTTTCAAGAAATTTGTAAAGCTCATGTGTTTTGATCCCGTTATAAATGTGTTTTACACCGTTAGAGAAACTTTGCGCTGCATTACGGTTGTCATCGGTATCACTTATCAGATATAAGTTACTGCATAAGCATTTATCGGCATTAAGTCCATCGGAATCATATAAAATAACAAAATCAACAGATTTTGATAATTTATTTATCATGGAAATATCTTTTGCCGTAATAAAAACTGCATTTTCTGTGTTTGAGAAATACTCATAATTTTCGTTTAGTCTTGCAAAATTGTTGTCATAAAATAATATTTTCATTTGATCTCCTTTATAAATATGATACTATAAGTTTCAAAAACTTACAAACTAATAGTATCATACATCCAACCATATTGCAAGTATTTTTTTTATAAATTTTCGACAAAATTCTACAATCATTTACCGAAAGTGTAAAATACACCGAATTTGAACTTATACAAGCTCTGTTATTTTGCTGCCATTGATTTTGATATTGACACTTTGTCCGACTTCAAGCGGGAAATTGTTTTCAAAGTATATATGACAACCGCGTATGTTCAGTTTTGCCAGACCCTCGGTTTTTTCTTCAACAACTGCGCCGTTTATTGTAGGTTCGTCCGAGTTCAGCTCTTTTATTCCCAATATGCAATTGTCTTTTAGGTATACTTTTATGCTGCGGTTGAAACAGCCTTTGTCTATATTGATGCCCTCGGAATTAAGCAGTCCTTCGCTTGAAAGTACATATCCGTTTCGCAGAGAATCACAAAGACTGTTATCGGCAAAAATAACGATATTCTTTTCTTCTACATTGTTTTTTATCGAATCAAACGCCTGATACCACACATTTGAGCTTATAGGTTTTTTTCTGTCGGCAGCATCATATTGCAAAACAAGATTTTTTCCGTTGTCGGCTCTGTCAAGTATAAAGCTTGCCTGTTCCAATGTGAGCATATTATCTTGTAAAAAAGTTTTTTCTTCGGTACCGCTCATTAATCCGGCTTTGGATGCAGCATTTATATATTTGTCACACCAGTTTGAAACGCTACTGTCTGTCAGCTCTAATTCACGCGTCATATTGTTTATTTCGTCTAAGGAATATTTGCTCAGGGCAAGCATTTTTACGGCTTGTCCCCTTGTAATAGGTGTGTCTGTAAATATTGTGCCGGCATCTTCTTCGGATGTCTGCGAACAACCGACAGCCACAGCAGATATTATCAGGGCAAGAAATAATTTTTTTAACATATTGTTTGTCCTCCTTTTGTGTATGTGTAAAAGTTTATATTATTAATCGACTGACGGGTAATTATAAAAATCGATCAATGTGGTAAAATTTTATTTTCTTTTAATAAATTCTTATAATATGTATTCACTTCAACACAAAAAAAGAACAATAATATAAGTACCCGCCGTTTGCCGGAGGGTACTTACTTATATGATCAAATTTTAAACAATATCGGGATATAATATATGACTTATGACAAGCAATGCCGCAAGCATTACAAAATTTATAAAAAGAAAGACAAGCATATATTTGTTTTTATCTGAATTTTCGTAAGCGGCATAAAGTCTGTAACCGATAAGGCTTGCAAGCGATGCTATAGGTGTGCCGAGCCCGCCTATATCCACGCCTATCATCAGCGCTTTTCCGTTATCCGTAAAAGAACTGAGCATGACAGCCGCCGGTACATTGCTTATAAACTGTGAAGAAATTGCGCCCGAAATAATTTCTCTGCCTTGCGTCAATGTGCCTGCAAATTCTCTTACGGGCGCTATTCTTGCCGCATTACCGACAAATATAAAAAACATCACAAATGTCAGCAGCAAAAACCAGTCTACTTTTTTTATGACACTTCTGTCAAAAATCAGCGTCAATAAAAGTGCGGCTGCCGTAAGAGCGATATACAGCTTATCCGTAATAAAATTAAAGACGGCTGCAAAGGCAAATATACCGAGGAATATATACATACAAAGCAGTTTTTTATCTATGATGCCGTATTCCGTTCCGACAGATGCATTTACATTTTCAGCCCTTATCGGGATATGCATAAGCAGTATAATTATACCGCTTACAAGGCATATAGGCATTGTTGCCGAAAAGAATCCTGCCATATCCATACCGTAGAAATCTGAAAGATAGAGATTTTGCGGATTTCCCATGGGTGTAAGCATACTGCCCATATTTGCGGCTATGGTCTGCAATATCACCGTATATATAATATATTTTTCGGCGTTTGCTATTATAAGCACATTTATTGCAAGCGGAACAAATGTCAGCAGCGCAACATCATTTGTTATCAGCATTGACGAAAAAAAACAGAGCGAAGTGAGTACAAGCACCAACAGACGCATATTGCTGCATTTTATGGTAAGTTTAACCGCTATCCTGTCAAAGATATATAATTTTCTGAATCCTGCGACCACGATCATAAGCGCAAACAGCAGCCCCAAAACTCTGAAGTTTATATACCCGATATATTCTGCGTCGGGCGGAACGAAAAAGGCGCTGACAAGTGCTAAGAGCGCCGCTATGCACAGTACGGTCTCTTTTTTTATAAATTGAATGACAAGTTTCATACTTTTCCTCTTTTTTTGACATTTTTTTTCTTTTCGACTACATTGCCCTTGCCGAGCATGGAAGTCAGCGTGGTTTTCAGCCGGTCGTCTATAAGAACACTGTAATTTTCTTTAAGGTGCAGCTTTTGTCCGCTTTCTTCCACATATATTATAACGGGCGAAAAACCTCTGTGCGATGCGGCTTCATTGCATAACATATCGGGTGTGATTTTGCTGCCGATAGGTATTTTCAGCCATAATTGTGTGTTCTCGGCTGAAAGGCGTTCTATAGTCTTTATTTCTTCAACGATTATTTTAGGAGCTTGGTCCTCGGAAATGCTTGCTCTGCCCGTTACATAGATTATCTGATTTTCATGCAGAATATTTGCATAAAGAGTATGTACTTTCGGGAAAACGAGCATTTCTATAGAAGACGTCATATCTTCTATTGTAACAAACGACATTATTTGATTGCTGCGTGTGGATTTGGTGCGTACAGCCGATATTATGCCTATAACCGTTACATATTGTTCGTCGGTGATGACCGGGGTTTCAACGGAGGCTGTGTTTTCATCGTCCGCAGTTTCAAATTCCACAAGTTTGTTTGAAACATAATTTTGTATAAGCTCTTCGTAATCGCTCAATGGGTTGTCGCTCAAATAAACGCCGAGGACATTTTTTTCGTTCATCAGCTTTGTTTTTTTGTCAAATTCGCCAATATCGGGCAGGTCGTCTTTGAATGAATCTGCTATGTCGTCGGCATAATCCGTAAAAAGTGAAAGCTGACCGTCAATGGATTTCTTTTTGCTGTGACCTATACCTTTGTATATATCTTCGTACACGTTGAAATATTGTTTGCGTGTTCCGCCTAAAGAGTCGAAAGCGCCGCCGAATATCAGGCTTTCGAGCATTCGCGTATTTGCGTTTGAACCGATACGGTCAAGAAATTCCGTCAGGGAAAGGAAATTTCCGCCTCGCTCACGTTCTTTGACAAGGTAGGCGATATTGCTTTTGCCGACGTTTTTGACAGCCGAAAGAGCATATCTTATATTCTTGCCGGAAACGCTGAAATTGCCGTAACTTTCGTTTATATCGGGCGGCAGCAGTTTTATTTTCATTCTGCGGCATTCTTCCATATAAACGGCGCTTTTCTTGGGGTCGTCCATAACGCTTGTCAGAATGGCAGCCATGAACTCAACGGGGTAGTGGGTTTTTAACCATGCGGTCCGGAATGCAACAACAGCATATACAGCGGCGTGAGATTTATTGAATGCATATTTTGCAAAATCCGTCATTTCGTCAAATATCTTATTTGCCGTGTCCTCGGGTATTCCGTTTGCAAGACAGCCGGGAACATGGGCTTCTTTGTTGCCGTATATAAAATTTTTGCGTTCCTTAGCCATTTTTTCGGGGTTCTTTTTCGCCATGGCGCGTCGGACTTCGTCGCTTTTGCCAAGGGTATAACCTGCAAGTTCACGCACTATCTGCATGACTTGCTCCTGATAGACGATACAGCCGTATGTCGGTTTGAGTATGCCTTCAAGCGAAGGGTGCGTATACTTTATATTGCTGCTGTTTGTCTTTCCCTCAAGATATTTGGGTATAAAATCCATAGGACCGGGTCGGTACAAAGATATACCCGCAATAATATCTTCCATATTGCTTGGCTGAAGCCTTTTCATAAAGCTCTGCATACCGCCGCTTTCAAGCTGAAAAACGCCTGTTGTCCTGCCTTGGCAGATAAGCTCGTATACGGCTTTGTCATCATAGTCTATATCGTCTTCGGATATGGGGTCTTTACGGTTTCGGTTTATTTCTTTGAAGGTATCTTCTATTACCGTCAGTGTACGCAGACCGAGGAAGTCCATTTTAAGCAGCCCCAAATGTTCACAGGTATCTTTGGGGTATTGTGTGACTATATCGCCGTCGCTTGCGCTAAGCGGAACACAGTCTATAACGGGTCTGTCGCATATAACGACGCCCGCGGGGTGCTTGCCCGAATGCCGCGGCAGTCCCTCAAGCTGCATGGACATATCCAGAAGGAAACGCACGCCTTCGTCTGTATCGTACAATTTTTTTAATTCGGGGTTGCCGGGCGTTCCGCTTTCACTGTCGCCGAAGATAGCTGTTTTAAGCTCTATATTAAGTTCGTTAGGCACCATTTTTGCTATTTTGTCAACATCGGCATAGGGGATATCGAGCGCGCGCCCCACATCGCGTATGGAATTTTTTGCGGCAAGCGTATCGAAGGTGATTATTTTTGATGTATAATCACGTCCGTATTTTTCGGTAACATAGTCTATTACTTCTTTTCTGCGCTCGGGGCAGAAATCTATATCTATATCGGGCATACTTACGCGTTCGGGGTTTAAAAAACGCTCAAAAATAAGGTCGTAACGCAGCGGATCTATATCGGTTATATGCAGACAATACGCAACTATGCTGCCTGCGGCGGAACCACGCCCCGGACCTACGCTTATGCCGTTTTGCTTAGCGTAATGTATAAAATCCCAGACTATGAGAAAGTAGTCCACAAACCCCATTTGTTTTATTGTTTCAAGCTCGTGAGAAAGACGCTTGTCGTATAGCTCGTTTCTTTCTTTGCCGTAACGCTCGTCAAGCCCTTCTATGCATTTTTCGGTAAGATATTCGTAAGAGGTCTTGCCGTCGGGTATTTCATAGACAGGCATTTTGTAATTGTTAAATTCAAAAGAAACATTGCATTGTTCGGCGATCTTGTGTGTGTTTTCGACTGCTTCGGGTATATAAGAAAAAAGCTCTGACATTTCTTCGGGGCTTTTTACATAAAATTGCCCGTCCTCATAACGCATACGGTCTTCATCATTTATTTTTTTGCCTGTTTGTATGCACAGCAGTATATCGTGTGCCTGCGAATCCTCACGTCTTATATAATGCGTGTCGTTTGTGCATACAAGCGGCAGCCCCGTTTCGCGGTGTATACGTATAAGAGCCTGATTAACGGTCTTTTGTTCGGGTATGCCGTGATCCTGCAATTCAAGGTAAAAATTACCCTCGCCCATTATATCGCTGTATAAAAGCGCTGTTTCCTTTGCTTTTTCATAGCCGTATTCAAGCAGTGTGCGCGGTATTGCGCCGGCAAGACAGGCGCTCAACGCAATAAGCCCCTTATTGTATTTTTTCAGCAATTCAAGGTCTATGCGCGGTTTGTGATAAAAACCGTCGATAAACCCGTAAGACACCATTTTTATAAGATTTTGATAACCTTCGTTATCTTTGCACAAAAGAACCAAGTGATTATAGCGTTCGCCCCTTTCTTTGGCAAAACGAGAGCCTGTTGCAACATATACTTCACAGCCGATGATAGGCTTGATGCCCTGTTCTTTGGCAGTTTCATAAAATTGTATCACCCCGTACATAACACCGTGATCGGTTATGGCAAGCGAATCCATGCCAAGCTCTTTTACATATGAAATCAGCTCGGGTATCTTTGCTGCGCCGTCGAGCAGACTGTATTCCGTATGTACATGAAGATGTGTGAACGCCATTGGGACTCCTCCTTTCGGACAGTATTATAAATTTTTTTAATTTTATCTTTTTTTTTACAAAAAATATGTTATAATCAGTATAGCATATTTTAAAATATATGGCAAATATTTTTGCCGAGGTCAAGGATCGTTTTATAGATGTTATAAAATAAGAAAGGTGAATGAAATGGAATTGTGGAAAGATAAAATAAGAAAAGTCGTTCCCTATGTGCCGGGTGAACAGCCCAATATGCCCGATATAGTAAAACTTAATACAAACGAATGCCCCTATCCGCCTTCTCCGTTGGTCGAAAAAGCGATACGAGAGTTTAATACGTCGGATCTGAGAAAGTACCCGAGTATCTTATGCGCCGAGCTGAGATCGGCGCTTACAAAAAGCTATCCCGTCGGTGCGGAGAACCTGTTTCTCGGCAACGGCTCGGACGAGGTGCTTGCTTTGTGTTTTCAGACATTTTTTAACAGCGAAAAACCGATATTGTTCCCCGATGTTACATATTCGTTTTACGATGTGTGGTGTGAACTATACAATATACCGTACAAAAGAATACCGCTTGACAAAGATTTCAGGATAGTGCCGGAGGATTATTACGGCAATAACGGCGGTATAGTCATAACAAACCCGAATGCGCCTACATCCATATATATGGACATCGAATATATAGAAAAAATACTTGAAAACAACAGAGATGTTATAGTTATAGTGGACGAGGCATATATAGACTTCGGCGGAAGATCGGCGGTCTGTCTGCTTGGAAAATACAGCAACCTTGTTGTTGTGCAGACTTATTCAAAAAGCCGTGCGCTTGCGGGTATAAGGGTCGGTTATGCAATGGCTTGCAGAGAATTGATAGAGGCGCTGGAGGCTGTAAAAAACAGTTTCAACAGCTATACTTTGAACAGTCTGTCACAGGCGGCGGCAGCGGCTGCTGCGCTGGATAACGAATATTTTGAAAGCTGTGTAAACAAAATAAAAAATACACGCCAAAGGCTTATAAACGAGCTTGATAAGCTGGGTTTTGAAACTTTGCCGAGCAGTGCGAATTTTATTTTCACTGCAAACAAAAATATAGAAGCGAAAGAGTTGTTTGCATATCTGAGAAGCAAAGGCGTTATAGTAAGATATTTTGATAAACCGAGGATAAACGACCGCCTGCGCATAACGGTCGGAACTGACAAAGAAATCGACAGGTTGCTGACAGAGATAAAAAATTTCATAAAGGAGAGAACGCAATGAAAAAAATCGAAAATGCCGTTGTTCTGTCAAATAAATGCATACAGAACGGCATATATGATATTACGCTGAAATGTCCGGATATTGCGGCAGAGGCGAAGGCAGGGCAGTTTATAGAATTATATCCCGACAACGGAAAAAATCTGCTGCCAAGACCTATCAGCATATGCGAGATA
>CANRCU010000087.1 GCA_947629215.1 uncultured Clostridia bacterium | reverse complement strand
CATCATATATTCGGCTCTTTCCCTTTTACTTCCGCCGCCGATATTCTCAATATTGGCATAAAGCTCATTTATTGCACTTCCCGGTCTTGTCAGCGCCGTATGATACTTATATAAAGCCGTTTTATGCTCACTGCACTTTATTTTCGCGTTTTCATCCACACGAGCCTCTCCCCTTACATCAACGGCAAAATAATTGTGTTCCCAATCGGCAGTACCGTAAATACAGCGGTTGCCGAAAGAATCCGTCTGAGTGCTGCTGTACTGCTTGGGATATATTTCTATATATTCATTGTATATCTGCTGACGTTCGTCATTTATAGGAAAGCACCGCAATGTAAAATGATGATCTCTTGCGGGGTATTCAAATGTTAACTGCATATGATAGCAAAATTTCAGTCTTTTCATTTTCAGAAACCTATTGCCGATTTTACCTCGGTAAGATCAACCAGCGACTCTACTTCCCTTACAACGGTCGGATAATCTATACCCGTATTTTCAGCCATATAATTAAGATGAACAATGCCCGACATACTGTATTTGAGCCTTGTGCGCCTTACTCTGAGGCTAAGCCTGCGTATCTCTCTCTTTATCTCGTCTGCGCTTACACGCATACGAGCATAAAGGTCTATACGTTCTATACGTTTGCCAAGTTTTATTATACCTCGAACGTTTTCGTCATCTATACTGTCGTCAGCCATTCCCCAGAAAGCCGCAATATTGTCTATGACTTTTTGCAGCTGCAAAAGAGGCGCGTCCGAAAGCCTTGCTTTATTCATTTCATAAACGGCAAGCTGTACATAGCACAATGTGTCGCTGCCTATTTCCTCCCTCAGCTCTATGGCGTTGTCATATGCCCGGATAAGATTTGAATAGATAGAGTTGGGGTCTTTTTCGTCAAAACAATACCTGTGTGAAAAATCCTCTTTTGAAGTATAGATATTGGGTATATCCTGCTGTTTGCAAAACTCCTCGTATTCGTCTGTTTTAAGGTCTATCATTGAATCAAACTGCCTTGCAAAAAAACGCAGCGTTGTATAGACCCTTTCACTGTAACGCCCAAGCCAATAAAGCCTGTCACTGTTTGCCAAAGATAAAATTGCCATAAACTCATCTCCCATATAATTTTTAGTTTTGTTTTAAATATCCGCCATTACCCATGTATCTTTGAAACCGCCGCCCTGTGACGAGTTGACTATGAAAGAATCGGGATCTCTTGAAAACCTTGTCAATCCGCTTTTCCATACCAGCGGTTCGTCAGCCATAAGCACAAATGCCCTGAGATCGGCTTTTCTTGGGGTTATTACCCCGTTGTCATATATATCTATATCCAGAAAATCGATCACGTTCTGCGCTATGAATCTCCTCGGTTCTTTTTTGAGCAAAGCAATAAAGTCCTCTTTTTCTGCTTTTGTCATCTTGCTACCGAATACAACACCGTAACCGCCCGCTTCGGCGACGTCTTTAAGCACAAGTTTGTCAAAATTGCTCAGCACATACCGCATATCCTGCTCGTAATACGGCAGATAGGTAGGTGCATTTTGCAAAATAGCTTTTTCGTTTAAATAATAATCTATCATCCGCGGTACAAAATAATATATGCCCTTATCGTCCGCAACACCGTTGCCGGGCGCATTCAGCAAGGCAACATTGCCTTTTCGGTATATATCGTATATATGCGGTATGCCGATGACGGATTCTTCATTGAAGTTCATCGGATCGAGATATTCATCCGAAATTCTGCGGTAAACCGCGCCGACACGTTCTTTTTTGCCCGAATAATCAATAAAATAAAGTTTGTCGTCTTCGACCGTCAATTCGTTGCCGGTTGCAAGGTGCGCGCCCGTTTTCTCCGCAAGATACGAATGTTCAAAATACGCCGCATTGTATCTTCCGGGAGAAAGTATGACCGTATGACCGCCCGTATTGACATAATCAAGCGTTCTTCTCAGCAATTGCGCGTAATTTCTGTTATCTTCGATATGGTATTTTTCAAACGTCGCAGGCGAGCTTTTTCTGCAAAGGTCTCTTGCGATCATAGGATAAGACGCACCCGACGGTATACGCAGATTATCCTCAAGTATATACCAGCTGCCGTCCTTACCCTGTACAAGGTCTATACCCGAAATATGCGGATAAATGCCTTTCGGCGGACAAACGCCCTCACATTGAGCCAGATACCCGCTGCCCGAATACACAAACTCCTCCGGAACAACACCGTCACGAATAATTTTTTTATCCGAATATATATCCTTTATAAATTCATTCAACGCCATAACACGCTGTTTCAGCCCGCGTTCAAGATACTCAAATTCGGTTTTCTGTATTATGCGCGGTATGGTATCAAACGGAAACAACTGTTCCTTGAATACATTATTTTTGTATATGCCGAATTTTACCCCATAACGCGCCAGAAGCTCATTCACGGGATCGGAATATTTATAAAGTTCTTCTGCTACCATAAGCATTCCTCCTTGCAAAAAACAAAAAAAGGGTGTTTTACCCATTTGGATAAAACACCCTTGTTATGCTTATATAATATCATTAATATAAAAATGTGTCAAGAGGATTTTGCAATTTTTAATATTGAATTTTGCAAAATTTTATTGACAGGATTAATTACCGCTGATGTCATTTCTCCTCTTCGCTTTTATTGAGCATTTTTACAATAATAAGCAGCAATGTTACGAATCCTGTCAACAAACCGACCACAATAAGCGCAGGGAGTGACATATCTTTCTTATCTTCGATACTGTCTTCTTCGGCGGCTTCGACCTCTATATCGGCTGTTATACCGTATACGCCATCCTCAAAAGTAAGCTCGTATCCGGCTATACTCACAGATATTTCTTCCCCATGCGTTTTGATTATTTCCTCCGCAAGCTCCGGATCAAGCAGACCGATCGTTTTAATATCGTTTATCGGCTTGATATACTGTATCTCAACAGGTCCGTCCGCAAGATCGCCGTAAACAAAAAGCAGATCCTCGCGCGGATCAAGGTCTTTGATGATCTCCTGCGAATGTGCGTTGTTTGTACCCTTTATTGTTGTTGTATATATCATATCAAGCAGTCCTTTCCGTTAAATTTGTTCCGATCGGTTTTGTATAAGTTGACATCCGTCAAAAAAAAGAATGCATCGGAAACCCGATGCATACTCCAATGGGAACAATAGGGCTCGAACCTATGACCCTCTGCTTGTAAGGCAGATGCTCTCCCAGCTGAGCTATGCTCCCAAAGCTACTGTATTATAATAGCATACATTTAACTGTTTGTCAATAATAAATTTTAAATTTTTTATTTATTTTCATCAATAAAAACTATCTCGTTGGGTTTTACCATGCCCAATCTTTCTCTTGCTATTTTTTCTATGTACTCATCGCTGTCATGATATTCCATTTCGGTCACGGTCGCCTGATTTTTTTTGACTGCTTTATATTGCTCCGAATAACATTGTTCAAGTTCATCTTTTAATTCAAAATATTCCGATGCCTGAACATACATTGCAAATGCGAACACAATGACTATGAGCAGGGTGAACAAATTGAGCATTATATTAAATTTTTTTATTTTCTTTTGTCTGCTCACCGTCGTTACCTCTGTTTCCCGATATTGCAAATTTTTTTATAAGACCCGACATGTATATTTTGCCACAATCCCAAGTTTTTTTCAAGACCTTTTTTAAAAAATTTACAAAATATTCAAAGATCGCAGCTATCGTCTGTAAAGTTACACGGAAAGGATATGTTAACACCAAAGCTGCGTTATATATGACTTTCAGAAGAAGCCTTGATACATATACCGATATTTTCAAAAAAAAACGGCTTACAGCGGCGCAATATACAAAAGCACCGATAAATATACCCATTATCATAAATGCCCTTATTTGCCCGTAATTCAGCCATAATACAAGAACAAATGCCGCAACTGCACCAAAAAACAAGAACACAATATCCTCTATCGCTATGTAAAATTCAGTATGAGCGACTATACGGCGGAAAAGACGTATAATATCGTATGTCAGAGCAAGCAAAAACCCGCATATCATCATAATAACGAGCTGCTTCATCTGACCTGCCATGGTTATGACCATATCTTACCTGAATATCCTGCCGAACAAAGACTGTTTTTCAGCCGGTGCATCTTCATAGCCGAAACCCGTAAACGCACCGTCTGCCATAAGCTCACCCTTATCCAGATCAATGCTGTTTATATGCAGCTCATGTCCCCTCAGCACGACTGCGCCGTCAACGGTATCCGCCACTATACTGTCTTCGTCAAAACTGAGTACATCCAAGACGCCCGATATGCTGACTCTGCTGCGACTATCCATAGTTACAGAATGTTTTTTGTTTTCTTCCGCCATTTTTTTGCCTCCGAATATTTTATAGTCAAAGATATAGGTACTTCGCTTACGCTGCGACCGTTCTTTATTTGCTTAAATATATTCGGCATTTTTCAAAAATATGACTGCGATTTTTAAAGTAATTTAAACATTGTCTGAGCATCGTCCTTGCGTACATTGTCCTTTACACTCAGCACCTCGGCTTTTAAATTGCTGTTTCCGAAAGCCACTTCTATCACATCGCCCACTTTTATATCCTGCGATGCCTTTGCGACTTTACCGTTTACACTCACACGACCGCCGCTGCACGCTTCATTTGCCACGGTACGTCTTTTTATTATCCTGCTTACTTTCAGATATTTGTCCAAACGCATATCCTCACCCCGTTTATCAACAAAAATACGGGACGGATAATTCCGCCCCGCATTTGTCATTTAATACAAATTACTTGTTAACAGCATCCTTGAAAGCCTTACCTGCTTTGAATTTAGGTGATTTAGATGCGGGAATAGGCATTTTTTCTTTAGTCTGGGGGTTAACGCCCTCTCTTGCTGCGTTTTCCTTAACGGAAAATGTACCAAAGCCAACAAGTCTGACCTCGTTACCTGCTGCAAGTTCTTCCATAACAACGTTTTCAAAAGCCTCCAAAGCCTTCTCTGCGTCGACTTTCTTTAAAGATGCTCCTTCCGCGATCTTTGCAACTAATTCTGTCTTGTTCATTTTTTATCCTCCTTTTGTTTTATGAGCTGCGCTCATTAAATGAATCTTATAAATACATCTTCATCCTCAAGACGCGTATCCTCTTTAATCTTTCCAACGGCTAAAGACGTATTTTCAAAGTCCTCAAATTTAGTTATATACGTTTCTACCGCATTTGTCAAGGAAAATTCGGCATTTATTTCAAAAAAATTTGAAATATTTAAAACCAAAAGTAAAATCTTTCCTATTTCTGCACTTATGCAAGTTTTGTTTACATTTTTTTCCTTTTTGATATTTTCTAAACATTTGCTTAACTCATCCAAAGTCCTCTCTATACTTTCCGTTCTGCCGATACTTTTTTTGAGGACCTTCTGACCCCTGACAACTGCCGGCAGCGCTTTCGCCACCCCGCGTACCGCATCTGTTTTTGTTTTCATACCTTTTTCGGCTTTTTTTATATCTTCCCAGTTTGCAGCCTCGGTATTCTCATTTTTAAAAATATTAGGATGTCGGTTTATCATTTTTTCGGATACCCCGTTTATAACGTCCTCAAGGGTAAATTCGCCGTTTTTACGGGCTATAAGGCTGTGTATGACAACTTGCAGCAACACATCGCCCAACTCTTCGCACAAGGCGCTTTTATCATTGTTATCTATTGCGTCAAGTACTTCATAACATTCCTCTAACATACACGGTTTCAGACTTTCGTGTGTCTGTACCCTGTCCCACGGACACCCGTTTTCGGATACAAGCAGGCTCATTATATCCACAAACCTGTCGAAGTCTTTCATTGTTTGAATACCTCCGCATTTTCGTACCCAAATTCAACGGCTTTGTCGTAAAGCTGCGACTTTATATCCGACATCGTGTACGAATTGTTTTCGGTAACTCCGTCCTTTTCGACTGCCTCCTTCAGATAAGTCAACTCAACGCCTATTTTCAGAAGGCTGCCAAGTTTTGCATCGGTTATCTCACCGGCAGACTGCTTTTCAAGCGCAAAATCCTGCAAAGCAAGATAATTGTCTATAAGCTCGCTTACATTGTCAGGCAGCGGCTGCACAACAGTACTTTCTTCGGCAGCTTCTTTTTCTCTGTCTGCAGATGCTGTTGTTGCCTCGGTGTTTTCGGCGTTTTCGGTGTTATCGGTACTATCACCGTTATCGGCGTTCTGACCCATAAGGCGGTCTATAAGCGCATTATCCGCGCCTGCCGCAGATGCAAGGGTAGTAAGTTTTTGCCTTATCTCGTTAAAACTTGTCTTGAACTTTTCGTCATATACAAGATTTTCGTCATTGCTATACATATCTATCTTTGCTTTCAGACCCGAAAATTCGTCCATTTGCTCCTGAGTTATCTTTCCGTTTTCAAAAGCACGCTGCATGAGTTTTTCCTGCTCTTCACACGCAAGAGATACCTCGACCAGCTCCATTGACAAAGCGACATCATTTTGGCTCTCCTTTTCTTCAAGCGTCTTTTTAAATTTTTCAAGATCGTTTTCGAGCATTTGCACGCTTTGTTCAAAAGCATCCGCATCCTTTGTTGTATCGCCCTCGTCTTTCAGTTTTTCGGCACGATCGTCAAGCTCTATAAAAATATTGTATGTGTCATCGTCTATCTGAGCGGTAGAATGCATATCCTCCACCCTGCCGTACATACTTGTTATTTCGGTATCCACCGACGTAACACGCTGCTGCAAGCCCTCTATTTTTTCTTTATCCTCTGCGCTGACGCCGCAGCCTGCAAGCATAATTGCCGCCAAAAGCACTGCTGCTATTCTTTTTTTTCTCATATTTAGCCTCCTCAGTCAATAATGCCTCTTATCTCGCCGATATTTTTGATACCATATTTTTCCATATACTCGGATATACCGTCTATTGTCTTTATTGTTGCAAAAGGGTCGACAAAATTTGCCGTACCTATGGATACGCCCGTTGCGCCTGCCATGATAAATTCAAGCGCATCTTCGGCATTTGAAATACCGCCCATACCTATGACGGGCAGTTCGACTGCCTTACATACCTGATAAACCATACGCACTGCCACGGGTTTTACCGCAGGGCCGCTCATTCCGCCTATTTTACGCTGTAAAACGGGTTTGCGGGCATATATGTCTATCTTCATACCCGTTATGGTGTTTATAAGGCTCAAAGCGTCTGCCCCACCCTCTTTCACAGCCTTGGCTATGACCGTTATATCCGTTACATTCGGGGTCAACTTGACTATAAGCGGCTTATCCGCATATTCTTTCACACTGCTTACGACCCTTTTTGCCATTTCGGGATCGGTCCCGAAAGACATACCTCCCTCACTGACATTCGGACAGCTTATATTCAATTCCAAAAGGTCTATATCCTGCCCTCTAAGAGCTTTTACAACATTTACGTATTCCTCTGTAGTATGCCCGCATACATTGACTATTATTTTTGTATCGAACCGTCTAAGAAAAGGTATATCGTTTTCAATAAAATATTCCACACCGGGATTTTGCAAGCCGACACTGTTGAGCATACCTCCGTACACTTCGGCTATGCGCGGCGCAGGATTCCCTTTCCACGGTTTTGCTGCAACGCCCTTTACAACCACCGCGCCAAGCCTGTTAAGGTCTATCAGCTCGGAATACTCCCTTCCGCTGCCAAAAGTACCCGATGCCGTCATAACGGGGTTTTTAAGTTTCACACCGCATATATCAACACTCATATCGATCATTCCAACACACCTCCCTGCTGTCAAACACAGGACCGTCTTTGCAGACTTTTTTATAACTCCAGCCGTCCTCCGATGATATATCCTTTATACGCACCGCGCAGCCCACACAAGCGCCTATACCGCAAGCCATACGCTCTTCCATTGATACCTGTACTTCCGCGCCCGTTTCCTCGCAATAAGCCGACAAGAACTTCAGCATCACCTTTGGACCGCAGGCATAGACAATATCCGCCTTTAATCCCTTTGCTTTTATAAGCTCGACCACATTTCCCTTATATCCGACCGAACCGTCATCGGTAGCAATATGCACTTCCACGCCTATTTTCTCAAAATCCTTATCAAGAATACATCCGCTTGCCGCCCCAAGAACGACAGTCACCCTGTTCCCTTTGGCGATAAGCTGTTTTGCCGTTTCATAAAGGGGCGGAATACCAATACCGCCGCCGACAAGCATAACATTCTTATTGTCAACAAGTTTATAGCCGTTGCCGCAGGTGCCAAGTATACGGATACTATCACCCTTTTCAAGTTTTGAGAACATCGCCGTTCCCGCTCCCGCTACCCTGAAAACTATTCTCAGTGTATCTTCAC
>CANRCU010000086.1 GCA_947629215.1 uncultured Clostridia bacterium | reverse complement strand
CCTTAATGTTTCGGAAACGTCACGTCAGCTCTATATACACAGAAATACCCTTGTATACAGGCTTGATAAACTCCAGAAAATGACCGGGCTGGATCTCAGGAATTTTGATGATGCGATCATCTTCAAAGTTATGCTTATGGTCAGCAAATATATGAATAATAAGGATAATTTTATCTATTAAATTAAATGTTATAAATGTCTGTCTGCCAATATGCAGACAGGCATTTATATCTGTGAATAAGGTATAAAAGGGATGTTATGTTTTATTCACGGATAAACGAAAGGAAGTCTTTTTTTGATCTCTGTTGAAAATGTAACCAAAATTTATGAAAACGGCGCAATAGGCGTTAAAGAAATGAATCTTAAAATCGAACAGGGCGAATTTGTCTTTGTTGTCGGTACTTCGGGTTCGGGCAAGTCTACTTTTATGCGTATGCTTTTAAAGGAGATAGACCCTACCACGGGCAACATAATTGTTGACGGACAGGATATAACTATGCTCAAACGTAAAGAAATACCGCTTTTCAGGCGGAAAATAGGTGTGGTTTTTCAGGATTTCAGGCTGCTGCCGTCCAAAACTGTCTATGAAAATGTTGCTTTTGCAATGCAGGTCGTCGAGGCAAGCCCCAAAGCCATAAGGCGGACTGTGCCGCAGGTGCTCAGTCTTGTCGGGCTGCACAAAAAAGCCAAGGCATACCCTAACCAGCTTTCCGGCGGTGAGCAGCAAAGGGTAGCTCTTGCCCGCGCTATTATAAACAAACCGCCCATATTGCTTGCAGACGAGCCTACAGGTAATCTCGATCCCGACACCGCGTGGGAGATAATGGAGCTTTTGGAGGATATTAATATGCGCGGTACAACGCTTGTTGTCGCTACACATGCCAAAGATATAGTCGACAGAATGAAAAAACGTGTTGTAGCCATAAAAAAAGGCGTTATAGAACGTGATGTAAAGGAAGGCGGCTACGACGATGAAATTTAGAACATTCAGCTATCATCTTGAACAAGGTGTAAGAGGCCTGCTGAAAAACGGTATTATGTCGCTTGCCTCCATAGGTATCGTTTCGGCGTGTGTTTTTATCGTTATAATCTCTTTGTGTGTGGCGCTCAATATAGATTCTATCCTTGGGCAGATCGAAGACAATATCGGTATAGAGATATTTTTCGGCAACGAACCTACCGAAGAACAGATAGCAAGGGTGGAAGAAGATATAAAAAAACAGCCTCATGTTGTCAGCGTGGAATATCGTTCATATGACGATGCGCTGGATAGGGGCAAAGAAAAGCTGAATATGCCGTCGCTTGAAAGCCTGAGAGATGACAATCCCCTGCCGCGTTCGCTTTATATAAGCCATGACAGCATAAAAGCGCAGAAAGATTTTATAGCATATCTTGAAAAATTGCAGATAACTTTTGAGGAGCAATTTTTGTCCGAGGCGGAAACACAGACAACGGAAACTGCGGAAACGACCACAGCCGAGCAAACAACGGCTGAAACCGTTACAACAGCGGAAGCTGCGGTAAGCGAGGCGCAGACCGAGGCGGCGACCGAAAACAATATAAATGCAGGCCTGAATATCGGCGACGAGGGTTATGTGTTCCGCGGTATGGAAAACATAGTACACGCTCAGGGCGCGGCAAGCACGCTTTCCACCATAGATACGGTCGTCAGGGTAGTAAGCATAATACTTGTTATCTTGCTTTGTATAGTATCGGTCGGCATTATTATGAACACAATAAAACTGACTGTATTTATACGTAAAAACGAGATAAGCATTATGAAATATGTTGGGGCGACAGACTGGTTCATACGTTGGCCTTTTATTATAGAGGGTCTGCTTATAGGCATAATCGGCGCAATTATACCTTGTGCCGTAACTTGGGTGACATATGATAAGCTGACGGCTCTCATATATGAGAATGCGCCCATAATAGAAAGATTGTTCCATTTTGTCAGCGGTGAAGATATTTTTATGATCGTTGTTCCGCTGTGCCTTTTGCTCGGCGCTCTGCTTGGTGCAATAGGAAGTATCAATTCGATAAGAAAACATCTTAACGTATGATGAACTTAACAAGGAAGTGTTTGATTTGAAGAAAAGAGTTTTTTTTGCGGCAACGGCACTTTTGCTTGCAGTGACTTTTTTTGCAAACGGAGTCTTTGGCGAAACTATAAGCGAGCTGCAAAAAGAAAGTCAGGGTCTGAAAGAACGTATTGAGAATGCAAGGTCTGAAATGGCATCGGCACTGAATAAAAAAGACGATGCTGAGAGCGAGATAAGGCAGCTTGACAATGAGCTTGCGGAAGTGCAGGCTGAACTGGACGAATTGCTGCGTGAATTGGAAGAAACTTCCAACAGGCTCGATATAACAAAAGAGGAACTTGAAGAAGCCACAAACCGCCGTATGGAACAGTATGAAACGCTTAAACAGCGTATCCGCATAATGTACGAAAACGGTACGGCAGGTTATCTTGAAACCATTCTCGATGCCGAGGATATGTCGGATTTTCTTGAAAGAATGGAATATACAAGCCGTATAATGGACTACGATCAGGAACTGCTTGACAAATTCAGGAAGGTCGAGGGCTTTATATCCGACAGCGTCAAACGTATAGAAGAAGACAAAGCAAGGCTTGAAGACCTTGAAAAAAAGAGCGAAGAAGAACAGGAATTGCTGAACGAAAAAATAGCCGAAAAAAACGAACTTGTAAAACAACTTGACAGCAGTGTGGAAACTTATAAGGAACAAATTTCCGTAATGGAAGATCAGGATAAGGACATACAGGCTATGATAAAGAAAAAACAAAGCGCTGCCGCAGCGCAGCAGGCAGTGGCAAAGAAGAGCGTTTCTTCGGGCAGCTCCGGCAGCTATCAGAGCAGCGGCAAAGTCTATGCTTATACGGGCGACAAATATATGTATCCCGTACCCGCATATTCCGGCTATACACCAAATTCGGGTTATGGTTATCGTTCCAGCCCGATAAGCGGCGGTTCGGAATTTCATACCGGTCTTGATCTGAAAGCAACACTTAATACGGATGTTGTTGCAGCCGAAAGCGGTACCGTTATTTATGCCGGCTGGCGCGGCGGCTACGGAAATTGCGTTATCATAGATCACGGCGGCGGTATGAGTACGCTTTATGCTCACAACAATGTGCTGTGTGTTACAAACGGTCAGAGTGTGTCAAAGGGTCAGGTCATATCAAAGGCGGGTACAACCGGTTATTCAACGGGTGTGCATCTGCATTTTGAGGTGCGTATAAACGGCGCGCATACCAATCCCACACCGTATATTTATTGATATATCAAAAAACAGGAAAGCTGAAATAATATGAAAAATAAGATCATTCTCAACATAGTGCTTGTTTATTTTATTGTGATAAGTATAGTGCTGGTATCACAGCTTTATTTAAGAAATAATGACGGGGGCGATACCCCAATAACGGAAACCGTCAAACTGGTCGACAGGCTGAATAATGCCGTTGTACTGTATGACGGCAGTCCCGTTATGCTTGTTAACAAGCGCCAGACAATGATCGGCGGCAATCGCAATATTGCGCCTGTGGTTAAAAATAATTGCTTTTATGCCCCCCTCAGCTTTTTCGAGTCGGCTTTCGGGGCTGTTACCGAGCAGGATTTTGCAAAAAGACAGGCGACTGTAAGGTTTGACAACACGGCTGTGGTGTTTGCGGCGGATTCACACACGGCGAGTGTGATAAGCAATTCGACCGATAAGGATATAGAGCTTGAAAATATGCCGTACTATAAAAACGGCAATGCCTATATACCTATAGATGCTTTTTGTGATGTATTCGGCAAAGAGGCGTTTTCTTACAACGAAAAAATGCTTATAATAACCCCGAAAGAGGATAATATTGCTTTTGACCTTGACGAGGAAACGGAACTTTTGCAGGATATAGAACGACAGGTGAATAATCTGCCGCTTGTTCTTAGCGAAAGCAATTTGAAAGAATTGATCGGCGTTAAAAATACCATATTCAATTCCCCGAAAGAAAAGGATAATGTAAAAGACAATGCTCAAAAAGACGAAGATGTGCTGCTTAATAACAGCCAAAGCGAGAAATTTGCTTATATTGACGATTATATATATGCTGTTGTCGGCGGTAAGATAGTTATAATAGACAGCAACGAAACAGCGGCGGAGAATGCAGTGTCGGAGATAGAGCTTCCCTCGGGTGTCACACCCGAAAGCGTTATGACCTATGACGAGATGCTGTTTGTTATCGGCAATGGCAAAAATGCGGTCATGCCCATAAACGAAATGCATTTTGAAAATGAGGAAGAAACAAATGTCGAACCCAATGAAAAGACTGTAAACGGCGAAGGAATGCTTCTTATTTGCTATGATGCGGTCAGCAGAAAAGAGCCTGTGATAAAACGCTGGTTCTTTGCGGACGGGGAATTGGTGAAAAAACAAAAATTCGATAATTCACTTTGTCTTTCGGTCAGAAAAAATGCTTTCGAGCTTGCCGATGACAACGGTTACCATGCGCCGTCATATTGTGATCTCAACAAAACGACCGAAGTTAGTTTTGAGGAAATAAAGTATCTGCCAGAAATGCGGGATAATGATTTTGTTTCGGTCTTTCGTTTTGATATGGCGGATATACAGCGGTCCGTAGATACGGATGTATTTTTAGGTGTCGGCAATGATTTTGTGCTGGGTCAGAATTATATAACCTTCAGTGCATCAGGCAGTTTACCGACCGAAAATAATGTTTCTTCAATAAAATTCACAAACCTTTACAGGGTCAATCTGAGCAGCGGGGTATTTACACGCGGAAGAATAGACGGCAGTCTTACGGCGCTGGAAAAAACGATGTACGGCTATGCAGCTGTTGTTGAAAAAGATAAGCAAAGCATGTTCTGCGCCGTAAACGAACTTTTGGAAACGGATAACAGTATTGAACTGTCTATCCCTGAGCTTTCTGCTGTCAGCTGTCTTGGTGATAAAGTATATCTTATCAACAAAGATAAGACGGATATGCTGATAGTGAGGCTTTCACAGGTCTATGACGAGTCCGGCGGCGAGGAAGAACCACGCACCGTGATTCTGCCGCAGGAAAAGACATTTTTTGAATTAAACGGTGTTGAATATATAAAAACATATGAAACATCTGCTGTCGGGCTTGGCAGGGATACCGAGTCGGACAATGCCGAAATAAGTATGTGGGCGCTTAAAGACAGCGCCGAAAAAACTTCGGGTGATTCCATAGGAGATGCGGGCAGCCGTATTACGCCCATAGGAACAAAAAATATAGTTGACAGCGAAATGGCATTTGATTTGAGCCTTTTTGTTAAGGAAAACGAAGTGTCGGCAGAAAAATACAACGGCGTTTACATTTATACCATAAGCGAAAACAATACGCCTGTTTTCAAAGGCAGGATAACACACAATGCCGAGGGTGAAACAAACCGCAGGATAACGGATATTGCCTATCTCAACGGAAAATATTTTACCTTATCCGAAAATATGCTGTCGGCAAATGCCGATGACAGCGGATTGAGTTCTCTTTACAGTGTAGGAACGTGATAAAAGTCGGCTTTATGCCGCTTTATCACGTTCTTTTATATTTTGGTATGCTCATAACCGACGGCAAAGCCCTGCTTATTTATAAAATAAAGTCCGTGTTTGTACAAAATTAGTAAAAATTCCGATTACTTGTCGAAAAATTGTTAAAAATAAATAATCCGATTTTTGAAATGTTTCAATTATTTCAAAAAAATTTCTAAATTTTTTCAAAAACTCTTGACTTTTTTGAAAAAGACATCTAATATATAAATATAGGGATTTTTCAAAATTCAAACGTATATTAAGCGAAGGGCAAAATTCGCTTAAAATAAAATTTTAAGGAGGTATATAAAATGGCAAGATTTACATTACCGAGGGATTTATATTATGGGAAGGATGCACTTGAAAATTTAAAAAATCTTTCGGGCAAAAAAGCTATTGTTGTATCGGGTGGCAGCTCAATGAAAAAGGGCGGTTTCCTCGATAAGACAGAGGCTTATCTTAAAGAAGCCGGTATGGAAGTTAAATTTTATGAGGGCGTTGAACCCGATCCTTCGGTAGAAACCGTAATGAAGGGCGCAGCTGCAATGACTGAATTCGATCCCGACTGGATAGTTGCTATCGGCGGCGGTTCCGCTATTGATGCAGCAAAGGCTATGTGGGCATTCTATGAATATCCCGAAACTACTTTTGAGGATCTTTGCACACCGTTCAACTTCCCCAAACTCAGAACAAAGGCTAAATTCTGTGCTATACCGTCAACTTCCGGTACGGCTACCGAGGTAACGGCATTTTCCGTTATAACGGATTATGCAAAGGGTATCAAATATCCTTTGGCAGATTTTGAGATCACACCCGATGTTGCTATAGTTGACCCTGCATTGGTTGAAAAACTGCCTATCAAGCAGGTTGCATATACAGGCATGGACGCTTTGACACACGCAATAGAAGCGTTTGTATCCACACTTAACAGTCCTTTTACAGATCCCCTTGCTATAAAGGCGATCGAAATGGTATTTGACTATCTGCCTGCATCATACAATATGGATATGGATGCAAGAGAACAGATGCACTATGCTCAGTGCCTTGCGGGACAGGCTTTCTCAAATGCTCTTTTGGGTATAGTTCACTCAATGGCTCATAAGACAGGCGCTGCCTTCTCAACGGGACATATTCCTCACGGCTGCGCAAACGCTATATATCTGCCTTATGTTATCAAATACAATGCTCATGAACCAGAGGCTATGAGAAGATATGCGGATATTGCAAGAAGAGTCGGTCTTGGCGGCACTTCCGAAAAATCGCAGGTAAATGCCCTTATTGCAAAAATAGAGGAATTTAACCGCTTGATGAATATTCCTAAAACTATACAGGAATTTGGCGTACAGGAAGCAGAGTTCCTTGAGAAACTTGATGCTATCGCTGAAAATGCAGTTAATGATGCATGCACAGGTTCAAACCCAAGAACAATAACTCCCGAACAGATGGCAAAACTCTTTAAATGCACATTCTATGGAACAGAAGTTGATTTCTGATAAAATCAATATATCATAAAAAAACGGTGTGCCGCTTTATTTGGGCACACCGTTTTTTCCTATACTGTCAAAATATTCATATATGGGATATACAGTCTTAAAATCGTTAAATATTTTATCCGCAAGAGCCGCTTTATAGAAAATCTTTTCCGAATAACCGTGCATACTTACAAAATCGAGATATTTCTTTTGATACCAGTCTGTCAGACAGGGTCCAAGCTCTTTGTTGAAAATACGTTTGTAATTTTCACCCGACATTTCAAAAACATTCTGTGAATTGTAAATATCAATTATTTTTTTCATCTCGGCAGGATGAGCGTCGATTCTTTTACGGTATGCCTGCATACCCGCAGGATTCGGCGCAAAGAAAAAACCGTAGCGCCACCAATCGGGCGACATTTCAAAAAAGAATGTCGGGCGAGAATAAACTATATCGGGCTTTCCGTCGGCACGAAGAAAAAACCATTTACATTCTTTGTAGGGATTTTTGTTTTTTGAAAAGCGAATATCCCTGTTTACACGCGATATTTTCGGTCTTTCTTCAAAATCGGGGTAGGCTTTATGCATACGCGAGTAAATATCCTCCGCAAGTTCGGATATAGGCATATGAACATTTTGCCGATACATTTCCTTATGTTCGCCGAACCATTCTTTGTTGTTATTAAAACGTATCCCTACCAAAAATTCGTTTGTTAATTCGTTAAAACCGTCAAACATATGATTCACCTTGCTTTTTTGGTTATTTTTGTCAATCTTTTTATGCTTTGTATATTTTCAAAGACCTTTACTGCGGTAACGCAAAGCGCAAATATTGCGGATATACCTATAAGTATATCTTTTGTGTCATCGTCTTTGGTAAAGGATTTTGAAAAATCAAAGCCTTTTGAAAGTATCTGAAATAATTTCTCTAAAATATTCATAATATCACCCGTAAAATGTTAGCCGATTAATGACAAGACCTGTGAATAATATCTTCCTTAATATAATTATATATCCAAGTCCGGAAAATTTCAATAAAAAAATAAGCGCTTTAAATGCGTTGCGTCAAAAAAAGGGCTGTCAGCAGACAGCCCCGATAGACGGAATTAAGCTAACTCCGAGAAATATTTGATTGTTCTTACCATCTGGCTTGTGTAAGAATTTTCATTGTCATACCAAGAAACAACCTGTACCTGATATTCGTCATCGGATACCTTTGAAACCATGGTCTGTGTTGCGTCGAACAATGAACCGAATCTCATACCTACAATATCGGAAGAAACGATCTCGTCCTCGTTATAACCGAAAGATTCGTTAGCGGCAGCCTTCATAGCGGCATTGATGCCTTCCTTTGTAATATCTTTACC
>CANRCU010000085.1 GCA_947629215.1 uncultured Clostridia bacterium | reverse complement strand
AATTCTATGCGGCTTTTACTTGTTTGTTCCTATAATAACATATTCACCTCTTGAATGAAATGCAAGCATTTCATTCAGTTTTTTTTCACAATGAATAAAGAGGCTCGTGCCGGCCGTTGGTCGGCGCATAAAGCATCGCTAATTTCCTGCGGAAATAACGCTGGACCTGCTCTTTTCCTAACACTTTTGGCTGCGCCAAAAGCCGCACTTCGTGCGTCCGCATTACTTTTTTGCGGTGCATAGGCAAAACTCGCCCTGCGGATATTAGTCTGCGACACCGAAGTTACTTAAAAGATTTTGCAAGTAACCTTAATCTAAAAATTCACTTTTTATCAAATAGTTCAGTTTTGCAACAGCATTTTGTTATATGCTTTATATGGACTTAATCAGCGCCAAGACCTTTTACATTCAGTTTTGTAATATCCTGCTCGGTTATGTTATAATCGGTTTTTGCCGCTAAAACGTGTTTTGTTTCAAGGTCATTATTTTTGCTTGCATCAAGGCGTAAGCTGTCTTTATCCCAATTAAGCGTGCCGTCGGCATCTTTGTAAATGTTGCTTACATATACGGTAAAATATAGCGGTGTATCTGCCGTGCCGTCGGATACGACAAGCGAATAGAACGTATAAAGGAAGTTTATGCCGTTCTTCTTATGATCCTCTTTAAGTGTAAGCAGGCATCTCTTATCGGCTTTAAGACCCTTGAAAGTAAAATCTGCATTTGCGTTGAACGATGTGCCGCCGAAAGAACCGGAACCGAAGAATCTGCCCTTTGAAAGGCTTGAGGCAATTTCGGAAGATATTTTATCTTCTATTTCTTGTTCAAGGGGCGAAAGGTCAACGTTCTTGGTGTCGGTCAGGTATTCGGGCAAGCCGGATACAGTGTATTCTTTATCGGTCTGAGTTATCCTCACAAGGTTGTTTTTTGCGCTGCTTTCGGAATAGTCAACGTGCAAAACTATTTTGTCGCCGTTTTTCAGGTTTTCCTTTGTGTCTGTTGTAAAATTGCAGGCACTTCTTACATATTCGTGGCAATTTTCTTTGTTGATCTGTAATTTTGCTTTTGGTGATATACCGTCGAATGTGACTTCCAATCCCTCAAAAGGATCTACATCTTCGGGTACGTCAAGGTTTTCGGCTGTAAATGTAAGTTCGGTATTTTTAACTTTTATTTTTGCCTTTTTAGCGTCTTTTTTATCATATTCAAAGGTCACAGTAACATTGTCGCCGTTTGAAAGCCCTTCGGACGGTTCGGCTTTCAATTTTAAGCTGTTTATAAAGTTATATCTTCTTTCCTGAAGTTTCTGATCTGTGTCATCGTCATATATATCATCATTGAGATCATAACTGTCATAGTTGACGTTACAGCTGCCTTCACCGTCAAGACCGTAAAATTCGGGGTCGACATAATCTTCCATATTAAGTGTGAGCCAGCCCGAATTTGCTTTTATAATAATTGCCAATACGATTACCGCAACAACGGCTGCCGCAATAATAACGGGTTTGTTGTTCTTTTTGGGCTTATCGGGATTCGGCGCAGCAAGAGTGCTTTCAACGACCGTTTCCGAAGTTTGTTCCTGCGTTGGGTTCTCGGATGCGCCGTTTAGCGCATTTTCAGCGGCATTGCCGGTTGTCGGGGGGGGTAGTGTTTTTAAATTCGTCCATATTTATCCTCCTTTATTTTTTTGAAATGGAACACTTCAATTATAATATTTTTTTTGATAAAAGTCAATAAATATGTCGAAAATAATAAGTTAATTGTACCAAAATGTAACCGATTGTTGAAAATTTAACATATTTTTGGTTTGAGGTTGAAAAATAAAGTATTATTTGATATAATAAAAAATCAAATAATACGGTATGGGGAAACTTATATGCAGGATCTCATTTTTGATATAATTGCCGAAATTGCTGATTTTTTGCTTACTTTTTGGGCAGATAATGTTATTGATAAGTTTCATCAAAAAAAATAAGAAAGTGTTTGTATGAACGTTAAGGGGGATAAATATGAGAAAATTCTGGGGTTTCTATAAGAATGAGGCCTATAGTGTGGGATGCAGCGGCGGGATCGTATACATATATAATTCAAACGGAAAAGAATTGGCTAAATTCAAGGATTTTCCTTATGTCTATTCCGCAGCTTTCAAGCCGAATTCAAATATAATCGCTGTGAAGTCTACCGAGGGTTACCTGGGTTTTTATGATCTGGATTCTTTATCGTTGATAAAAAAGATAACAGTTACAAGAATCGGAGCGCAAGATGAGGGCTTTGCCTTCACACCCGACGGAAAGTATTTCTACAATATTGAAAAACCGACGGATTCCACTCAGACTCAATTGGGCATATATGACGGAGGAGCTTTTGAAAAAGTAAACACTCTATTTGCCGATGAGAAAAAAATGGTCTTGGATAGCATCGAATTTGATAATGAAACGAGTATTGCCTATGTGCTTGGTTTTATGCGTGATGATGCCGAGGGAGTGTTCGCCTATGGCTATGTGGGAAAACTTGATGTTGAAAATGGTTCGGTTACTGCTATACATGTGCTTGATAAAAAGCAATATGACTACCTTCACTGGTATAAATCATGGGAAAGAAGAGGCTTTACAGAAAAATCACTTGAGTATAGCCCGCTTAATAAAATGGATCACATTGAAGAAACAAGCATTAAGGCGGTTTTCGATGTTACCAAATCATGATGAACATAATATACGGCAGTGCAGAACTAAACACATAAAATAGAAATTTATAAGGTATGTAAGCCGGAATTTTTAAAAATCGGCATTTGCGGGGAAGAAGTAATGACCATAAAATACAGAAAAGCGGAACCCAATGATATTGAAGAAATATGCGGTATAGTTCATGATGCTGTAGATATTATGGAACGAAATAATATTTTTCAATGGGATGCTCTATACCCTGCGAAAGAAGATTTTCAGGAAGATATTAAGAAAGATCAACTTTATGTCGGGTCGGTAAACGGTCAAATAGCGGTTGTGTATACCTTAAATCAAGAATGTGACAAAGCATATGAAAACGGCAAATGGAAATATAAGAATGAGCCTTTCTATGTTGTACATAGGCTTTGTGTAGATCCCGATTTTCAAAATAAAGGAATTGCTAAATCAACACTATTATATGTCGAAAAGCAATTAGAGGGATCGGACATTCATGTTATTCGCTTAGATGTATTCTCCGGTAATCCGTTTGCATTAAGGCTGTATGATTCTTTGGGTTATTATAAAGTCGGTCATGCCGATTGGCGAAAAGGAAAATTTTTTTTGATGGAGAAGCATTTTTAGCTGTCAAGGATATTCGTATTCGGATATTGCGTACTCATATTCGACGGTTTCCGGCGAAGCCATTGCTTGTACTCCCACCGAATACAATAGTAAGACCTCACCGCTAAAGAGGCGAGGTCTTACTCAGTCGATGGTCTGCAAAAAAGCAGAATTTTTCACTTAGGCTATTGAAAAGCGGGCAGAACCCTATTTAAATCACATTATTTTTTCTCGATCACTTCGATCGCCTTTTTCAGCTGCACGTCCTTGTTTATGTCTATGTCCGCATTATCATCGCTCAAATCGGGCAGCTCGAAATCGGCGTCGGCTTTGACCTCCACATCGGGTGAGATACCCACACCGTCAATACAAACGCCCGACGGCGTATAATATCTTGAAGTCGTCAGCTTTACTATACTGCCGTCTTTCAGCGTAAAAGGCGTTTGTACAACACCCTTTCCGAAAGTTTTCTCCCCTACGACAGTACCCACGCCCGTGTCTTTTATTGCGCCCGTCATAAGCTCCGATGCCGAGGCGCTGCTGCCGTTCACAATAACACAAAGCGGTATGTCAAGACAGTCGTCATCTACATATATATAGTCTTTTTTGCCGTTCTTATCTTCGGTATAGGTGAACATACCCTTAGGTATGAGCAAATCGGCGATTTCCGTTACAGATGTAAGCAAACCGCCGGGATTATCCCTGAGATCCAGTACAAGTTTATCCATACCCCGCGCTTCAAGGTTTGCCAACTCTGCGCGGAACTGGTCGGGTGTTACACCGTCAAAGTTGGTTATTCGTATATACCCCGTGCCGTCGGCATTCAGCATACGCCCGAATACCGTGTTTATATCGACATTTTTCCTTGTGCAGGTAATATCGTATTCCTTATCCTCTGACGGACGGTAGACGGTCATATCAACGGTCGTGTTCTCGGGACCCCTTATAAGATCCACAACGTCGTCATAGTTGTCAACGGAAATATCCACCCCGGAAACATTGCGTATAATATCATCTTTTTTTATGCCCGAATCATGCGCAGGTGACGGATTGTATACCGAGTGAACAACAACATTTTTGGTTTTTGTATCGCCCGATACGGTGATACCTATACCGACATAGTTGCCGCTGGTGTTTTTGTTGTATTCGCTTGCGTCCTCGGTACTCATATAATAACTGTATCTGTCTGTCGGTATCGATGTCATACCAAGGTATATGCCCTCGTACATTTTATCTTTGTCTATATCGTCGATATAGTATTTTTGCATCAGCTTATATATAGCCTCAGCTTTGGCTTTGGGGTCCATATCGTGTTTGATATATGTATGGTAAAGCATCGGACCGCTGATAACAAGCATGATAACCAATACCGCTGCCAACACGCCCGTTATAAACCCCGTAAGATAACTCTTTTTTTCTTCGGGTGTAAATTCGTCTTTTTCATTGTTGTTTTTATTCATTTTATCACACTCCATATATATATTTATATTAAAACGGGGTGATCCTTATTCATATATGCAGCTCATTGTCCGAACATAGACGCAAAACTGTGTATCCTGTCTGTAAGGCTTGTATATCGCTGTATCTGCCTGTCGTTGTCGACCATACGCATAACGCTCTCTTCGCTGCCGACAATAACGGCAAGCTCTTTTGCCCTTGTTATGCCCGTGTACAGCAGATTTCTTGTCATCAGCATATCGGGTCCGCCAAGCAGCGGCATAATAATGGCTTTGTACTCGCTGCCCTGGCTTTTGTGTATTGTCACGGCATAGGAAAGCTCCAATTCGTCAAGCTGCGAAAAATCATAAGAAACATACCTGTTCTCGTCATATAAAACTTCAAGGCTTTTATTGTCGTTGTCAAGGTAGGTTATCACGCCTTCGTCACCGTTAAAAACGCCCGTGCCGTCGTCGGTCATACGGTCGTGTTCGTCTATTGCGCGCCATGCCAGGTCGTAGTTGTTCTTTATCTGCATCACACGGTCGCCAAGACGGAATATCGTACCGCGGAACTCCTTTTCGGGTTTGCCTGCCGAAGGCGGATTAAGAACCGATTGCAGCATTTTATTCAGATTATACACCCCAAGCGGAGTTTTGCGCATAGGCACAAGCACTTTTATGTCCAAAGGACTGCACCCAAGATACCCGGGCAGCCGCTTTGATATAAGCCCCGATACGGTATCCAGCACATTTTCGGGATCTTTGCGCCGCATATAGAAAAAGTCTTTTGTCTTGTCTTTCAAATCGGGATATTCCCCGTGGTTTATCCTGTGGGCGTTTGTAACTATCGCGCTTTGCTGCGCCTGACGGAATATCTCGTTAAGCGAAACATACGGCACACGCTCTGCCGAAATAATATCTTTCAGCACATTGCCTGCGCCCACCGACGGCAGTTGATCGGCGTCCCCGACCAGTATAAGACGGGTGCCGTCGTTCACGGCTTTTAAAAGATAATACATAAGCGGAACATCGACCATCGACATTTCGTCTATGATTATGCAGTCGGCATCTATGGGGTTTTCCTCATCGTGTTCAAAACTCTGACGCATATTTCCCTCGTTGAGCATATTTGTGCCAAGCAGCCTATGTATGGTGCGCGCATCTCTGCCCGTTGCCTCGGTCATACGTTTTGACGCCTTGCCCGTCGGCGCTGCAAGCTCTATTTTCAGATGACGCGCCTCAAGCAGATAGATAATAGCGTTTATAATTGTTGTCTTGCCCGTACCCGGACCGCCCGTTATAACAAATATATCCGACTTCATTGCCTCTTTTATGGCTTTGAACTGACCGTCGGCAAATTTTATGCCTTCGGCTTTTTCTATCTCGTGTATTTCGGCGTCGGTAAAAGCGGCTTTGCCGACGGCTTCGGACATATCTACAAGCTTTTTTGCTATGTAACTTTCCGCATAATAAAAGAAATTGAGATATACCTTTCGTTCAGGTTCCGAGTTTTCTATCCTTATCTGACCGTCAGCCTGCATATCTATCAAGTTTTCGGATATATTGCCAACGGATAGCGACAACAGCATGCTTACCTGCCTTGTAAGTATATCTTCGGGCAGATAGGTATGACCGCAGGCGGCTGCATGGTCAAGCGCATATTTTATGCCTGAGCGTATACGATACGGAGAATCGGCAGCAATACCCAATTTTCTTGCTATGTTGTCGGCTGTTTTAAAACCTATGCCCGTTATTTCATCCGCAAGCGTATACGGGTTTTTTTGTATAACTTCTATTGTTTTATCCTTGTAGGTCTTGAAAATTTTTGTTGCATAATTCACAGAAACGCCGTATTCCTGCAAAAACATCACAGTGTCGGTGAGCGCGCTTCGCTCTTTGAACACCTCGCCTATCTCAACGGCTTTTGCGGCGGTTATGCCCTTTATTTCGGCAAGTTTGTGCGGCTCTGTATCTATAACGACAAAAGTGTTTTTGCCGAATTTTTTAACTATCTTTTTTGCCGTCTGCTTGCCTATGCCCTTTATTATGCCGCTGCCGAGATAGCGTTCCATTGCTTTTTCGGTAACGGGCAGGCTTTTGCGGTACGAGATGACTTCGAGCTGATCCCCGTACGCGGGGTGACGTACACGGCGCCCCCTGACATTTATGCTTTCGCCCATATTGAGTCCCGGCAGATAACCCGTGCAGCAAACCACGGTATCTTCTTTTTCGTCGTCAAGCAGCAGCTCAAAAACCGTGTAACCGTTTTCGTCGTTTGCAAATATTATATTTTCAACAATACCCGAAAATTCAAGTTCGTCCATATCGTTCTCCTTAAAATCGACATTCAATAAAACTTGTTGTTTTTTCTGTAATTCACAGGCGAAACGCCCTTTGCGTGCCTGAATACATCGCCGAAGTAATTGCTGTCGTTAAAGCCGCATTTAAGCGCTATTTCTGTTATAGAAAGCTTTGTTTCAAGCAGCAGCCGCGATGCCTCCTGTAAACGCACGTTAACAAGATATTCGCGGTAGCCGAAGCCCGTGACCGCCTTGAATTTTTTGCTGAAATAAGTAGGGCTTATATTTATATGTGCCGAAACGCTTTCAAGTGTGAGCGGATTGCTGAAATTTGCCCTTATATAGCGTGCCGCCTCTTGTATCAGGCTGTCGCCCATATCATTTTGTATGCAAGATGTTTGCAGGGCTTTCAGCCTTACAAGGCAGATAACGAGCTGGTGCAGCAGCGAACGCACGCTGTCGTCGGAAAACTCATCGGGGTCTTCATATTCGGAACGGATATTGTTCAATATACGTTCTACATATTCACGATGCACCGAATGCAGGGCAAGGACGGGGTATTCGCCGAAAAGACGCAGAAATTCCGCCTTGACCTCGGGTATATCGTCTATGTATCGTCTGTCAAAAGTACAGTCTATACGTTCATGCGCCTTTTCGTTGTTGTAGGATGTACGGTGTATAATCCCTTCGGGTATAAGCACTATATCGCCTTTGTTGACCGTATATATCGAATCGTCTATAAAAATACGGCGTGTGCCGCTTATGAGATAGTATATTTCAAAAAAATCATGAACGTGAGATTTGTCCATTTCAAAATAGGATTCGCGTTTGATGCGTGTTATACGATAATCCATATCAATACCCCCGCTCCTTATTCAGTCAATAGATTTCCGTAAAGAAATTATACAATACTTATCATAAAAAATCAATAGATTTGCCGCCAAATAATAATTTTTTTATAGAAAACATAAATTTTTTGCTATATACTTTTTATACCGATAGCAACAGTCACTGAACGCAGCGGATGTTTCCGCAAGCTATAAAGAGGTTTTTACTATGAAAAATACGGCAAAGGAAAATACACAGCTTATTTTATACGGCGACCTTAAAAACGCCATACTTTCGCTTGCTATACCTATTATAGTCAATAACATTTTACAGACCATGTATAACCTGACCGACGCATATTGGCTCGGACAGATAGGCACAAACGAAATGGCGGCAATATCGCTTGTTTCGCCCGTGCAGAATATGATGACGGGTTTCGGGCAGGGCATAACACTGGCAGGCTCTATACTTATTTCACAGTATGTTGGCGCAAACGACAGGGAAAACGCCGTGGATATGGCAAATCATATTTTTGTGTTTTCAATGCTGTTTTCGTTCATACTGGCGGCGGCAGGCTGTTTATCGGCA
>CANRCU010000084.1 GCA_947629215.1 uncultured Clostridia bacterium | reverse complement strand
CCGTAAGTCTGTCGCTGTCGTTCTTTACGGTTATTGCGCCCGTAGGACATACCGCTGCACATTGACCGCAGCCAACGCAGTTACTTTCCGCAATAGGCACGTCAAAAGCCGTAGATACGACCATTTTACTTCCCCTGTGTGCAAAATCTATCGCACCGACATTCTGGACTTCGTTGCACATACGCACACAGTCGCCGCAAAGAATACATTTGTTCCTGTCACGGGTTATGCAAAGCGAACTGTCGTCAATATCGGGCTTTTCTGCCGTATTCTCAAAACGTACTTTTTTCACACCGAAACGGCTTGCAAGCTCCTGCAAACGGCAATTTCCGTTTTTGTCACAGACCGTACAATCACGGCAATGATTTGAGAGCAGCAATTCAAGTATCATCTTCCTGTGTTTTCTGAGTTTCGGTGTGTTGGTATATATTTCCATTCCGGGACGAGGCGGTGTCGAACAAGCTGCCTCCATACCGCCCCACTTGTTTTCTATCATACACATACGACAAGCGCCGTAGATCGACAATTCGGAATAATAACAGAAAGTAGGCATTTCGATACCTGCTTTGCGAATCAATTCAAGCAGGTTTTTTTCGCCGTTTATGATAACGGGTATACCGTCAATAAGCATCATATTGTCGTTCATCATCAGACCTCCTTAACTGCCTTGAAGTTACAAGCCGATGCACAAGCTCCGCATTTTATGCACTTTGCCTCGTCAATAACAAACGGCTTTTTGATCTCGCCGGATATGGCGCCGACAGGACAATTCCTTGCGCATTTTGAGCAGCCCTTACAACTTTCGGGATCTATACGGTAGGTAATGAGTTTTTTGCAGTTACCCGACGGGCATTTTTTATCGTATATATGCGCCTCGTATTCATCACGGAAATTGTTTATTGTGCTTACAACAGGCATTGCGGCGCTCTTTCCAAGCCCGCAAAGCGCAGTTGAGCTTATTGTGTCAGCCAATTCCAAAAGCAGTTCTATATCGCCGTCACGTCCGTTGCCGTTGACTATCCTTTCAAGTATCTCAAGCATACGTTTTGTACCCTCACGGCACGGAACGCATTTTCCGCAGCTTTCATTCTGAGTAAAGCTCATAAAGAACCTTGCAACTTCGACCATACAGGTACTGTCGTCCATAACAACAAGACCGCCCGAACCTATCATTGCGCCCACTTTTTTAAGCGAATCAAAATCAAGAGGAAGATCCAGATCGGCGGTAACAAGACAACCGCCCGACGGACCGCCTATCTGAACGGCTTTGAATTTGCCGCCGTTTTTCATACCGCCGCCTATATCAAAAATGACCTCTCTGAGCGTTGTACCCATAGGCACTTCTATAAGACCCGTATTTGTGATATTACCCGTCAAAGCAAATGCTTTTGTACCGGGGCTGTTTTCGGGGCCTATGCTCTTATACCAGTCTGCGCCTTTTAAAATTATCTGCGGAACATTTGCAAATGTTTCGACATTGTTCAAAACAGTAGGCTTGTCAAAAAGACCCTGTTCAACCGTTCTGGGCGGTTTAACACGGGGCATACCGCGTTTACCCTCTATTGATGCCGTAAGCGCCGAACCTTCGCCGCAGACAAAAGCGCCTGCGCCTCTGTTGATATGAAGATCGAAACTGAAACCGCTGCCAAGGATATTCTCACCAAGAAGACCAAGCTGACGCGCCTGTTCTATGGCTGCCGAAAGCCTGCTTACAGCAAGGGGATATTCGGCGCGAATATAGATATAGCCCATGTTTGAATGTGTCGCAACAGCAGCTATCATCATACCCTCAAGCATGCGATGCGGGTCGCCCTCGCAAATGGAACGATCCATAAATGCACCCGGGTCGCCCTCGTCACCGTTGCAGACAACATAATGCACAGGGTCTTTCTGATTCATGACCTGACGCCATTTTCTGCCCGTGGGGAAACCGCCGCCACCGCGTCCGCGCAAGGTAGATTTTTCCACTTCGTCTACTATCTGTTCGGGCTGCATATCAAAAAGAGCCTTTTCAAATGCCGAATAACCGCCTATTGCCAGATATTCCAAAATACTTGTTGCATCTATATGTCCGCAGTGTTCAAGCACGATCCTGCGCTGTTTTTTATAAAACGGTATTTCTTCCTGTCTTACATAAGGCTTGCCTTCTATTTTGTATACAAGACGGTCAACGATCTCGTTGTTGACTATGGTCTTTTCAACTATCTCCGCGCAGTCCTCCAACTTTACTTTTGTGTATAAAATACCTTCGGGTTCTATACGCACAAGCGGTCCCATTTCACAAAAACCGTGACAGCCGCTCTTTTTAACGCCTATGGTATCTTCGTGCGGATCTTTTTCCAATTGGACCGAACATTTCAAGCCCTTTTCTTCTATAAGACGTATAAGCTCGTCGTGTATTTCGGGAGAACCGCCCGCAACACAGCCCGTACCCGCGCAGACAAGTATTTTGCGGGTCTGTTTTTCAATAGAGGCCTGATATGCTTTTCTTAAAGCCTGCAGATCTTCACGTGTTTTAAGCATTGTTTTCAGCCTCCTTTAATTTTTTTACAAGGCTTGATGCCTTTTCGGGTGTCATTGCCGGATGTACTTTATCATTAACTGTCAATGCAGGCGCAAGACCGCAGGCGCCTAAACACGACACAGTTTCGACCGTAAACATAAGATCATCCGTTGTGATCTTTTCACCGTCCAGACCAAGGTCGCTGCGAAGTCTTTCAAGTATAGGTATTGATTTGCGCACATGACAAGCTGTACCGTCGCAAACTTTAAAAACATATTTTCCCTTCGGTTCGAGCGAAAAATTTTCATAAAAGGTCGCTACACTGTAAATTTTAGCCTCGCTCATACCGATTTTTTTGGAAATATAGGGGAATATTTCCTTTGGCAAATAATGGTAACGTTCCTGTATCTGCTGAAGTATGGCAATAATGGCACTTTGTTCGCACTTGTGCTGTGACAAAGCGGCATCAACTATGCTGAAATCAAAATTTTGATCCATAATTCGGCCTCCTTTTTTATTGATCCATAAGTAATATACTTAATAATTATATTATATTTTGTCCCGTAAATCAAGCAAAATCGACAATTTTATATATTTTATTTAAATGCAAAATACAAACGTTCTCTCCCCGATATTTTTAATTCTATTACACCGGATCTACGCATAGAATAAACAGAGATATAACTTACGAGGGGAGTATTTTTATGGAAACTACAACAAACAGCGCTGTTATAAGCGGAAAGATCACAAGTGATTTTCATTTCAGCCACGAAGTCTACGGAGAACGTTTTTACAACTTTGATATTGAATGTCCAAGGTTAAGCGGTGTTATCGACAGCCTGCCCGTTACAATATCCGACAGACTGTTGGGCGGTGGGTTTCTTATTGGCGATAATATAAAAATACAGGGTCAAATACGTTCTTACAACAGCTATTGTGAAGGAAAAACAAAACTTATACTCACACTTTTCGCACGGGAGATACAATTATGCAATAACTCCGAAGATGCGATCAACTCAATAGAACTCAACGGTTTTATATGCAAGCCGTGTGTTTACCGCACTACACCATTCGGACGGCAGATAGCCGATATTTTACTTGCCGTAAACCGCAGTTATAACAAATCCGATTACATACCATGCATATGCTGGGGCAGGAATGCTATTTTTGCAAGCAGCCTTGACATCGGCTGCAATATAAAGATCGAAGGAATGCAGTCACGTATATATCAAAAGAAAATATCCGAAACCGAAACAATAGAAAAAACCGCTTATGAAATATCGGTTTCCAAACTCGATATGATACGGGAAACCGACATATTTTGATTTATAGACAGTATAACAACAAAATAAGGAACTCCTCTGCTTGTAAAAGCATCGGGAGTTCCCTACCGGTCAGAGTTTTGTCAATATGCGTATTTTTTCAACAAAACCGCATTCTGCAAGTATTTTTTCCAAAGCACCGTGCAGGCTGATAAATGTATTTTCGCAAACATCACTACCCGGCTTTTCGGGTGAGTACAATATCTCCTCCACCGTTTGCACCACTATATCGGGTGAACGCATATAAGCCGCCAGCGCTTTTGACATATCCTTATGAGATATACCGTTCAGTTTTTTGCTGTACAAAAGTATATCCATTATATAACCGTACATTGCAATGACCGAATCGCTGTTTTTCTTTGAGAAAACGATCAGGCGTTTTATATGTTTCAGCAATATCTTTGCCGTTTTAAGGAAGGCTACCAATATCAAAACACACACAATACCTATAACAGCATATAAGACCATCTCGGATGTATCGTTTTTTATTCTTTCTATCTTCTCTTGTTTTTCTCCCTCGTTTTTACCTGCAAACATAAAGTAGTCGACCACAAGATCAGATAACTTTTCATCCGGTTTCTTATTGTCGTTAACATCGAGCTTATCTGCTCCGGGAGTCAGCTCTACAGGTACCCATCCATAGCCGTCTTTGTATATCTCGACCCAACCGTGTGCCGAAAAATCGTTCAGTTCCACCGTAACAGGTCTTGGGGAAAGAGGTGATGTGCCGTTATACCAGTTTTGGGGATCTTCTTCCTCCAAAATCTTTTGCTCATCCATAACAAGCGGATAATCCAGTGCATAACCCTCCACATAACGCGCAGGTATACCTAAGCATCTGTAAATAAGCGTACCTGCCGTTGCAAAATGCGCACATAGACCCTCTTTGTTTTCAAAAAGGAAATAATTTACAAAATCCGTATGCCAAGGCACAAGCCCCGGTTTAAGCGTGTATTTGAAGTTCTTTTCAAAATAATCGGCTATTTTTTCTTCCAGTTCGGGATCGTCTTTTTCCCAGCCCTGTTCGCTGCAAAGCTGAGTTATTTTTTCCCTGTTTTCATCGGGTACGCCAAGGTATTTGTTGTATATTTCGTCTTTGTATCCGCTGTCATCTATCTTTACATCGGGCTCACGATAATATATAAGCTCATACTCATCGCCTTGGACAAATTTCTTTTCAAAGCTCACATCGTTGATATACTTCATTTCCGGTACCGTCGAAATATCCGTATAATACGGCAAAAAAGGCGTTTTTACCGACAACCCGACACTCTTTATACGCATTTTGTTAAACGGCTGTCCTGCATTTTTTGCTTCGGCTGCGGTTTTGTTTGTAATACCCAAATCGCATATACCGGCATTCGTTTCCCATCCTGAACTCGAATAATCCGTTCCGACAAAGGTTTTCAGATACTCTCTTTCAAACGTTGACGGAAGATATGTTATCTCAAGATCGGGTTCGTAGTCCAGCGACACGGACGAATACTGTCCCAGCTGTCCGTTGCTTATGCTGCCTTTTATCTCAAAATTTTTATATTTTGAGAAACCTATTATCATAAGGTCCCTTACCGCAATATCCGTATCGCTTTTTATTTCGGATTCGGGTACATTTGCATTGTAGGTTTCCTGCGTTATGATTGCATCCACAAAACCCGCCATACACGATATAAATACAATTATCAGCATTGCAAATTGTATAAATGCCTTGCCGTTTATCAATCTGCCGATATATTGACTGTTCCCCCACTGAATTATATGCTGCTGCTTTTTGGCGGAAATATCAAATCTTTGTTTGCCGTTAAATTTCACGCTTGCCATTATGAGCCATGCCGAAGTCAGGCAGATAAGCGGCAGCAACTCGGGTTCTCCGTCAAAATAAAGCCCCATTGCAGGCACCATAAACGAAAATATCGAAGTAAGGATAATATTCATCGATCTGCCGCAGCTTTCCCAGAAAAATACCAGCATCAGTATGCCCCATGAAATAAGTACAGTCGGTACGGTAAAGCTCCTGTCGGTTATTATCTCCTCAAAACCGCTCACTTCGGGCAGCTTGAATTTAACGCGAACCAGATCATACATCATATTTGTCAATGCGTTTATACCGCTTCGCATCACATCTGCATTGACCGAATAATACTCTATCGCCTTCCAAATAATAAGCGCGTATAACAACAATCTCAGCATAGGATTTATCTGCGACAGCATTATTATAATATTGACCAGAATGATAGCCGAAAAAACGGATACCATATCATATTCGATATTAAACGCCGACATAAAACCGTCTAAGGTGCCTAATGTGATAAGAAGCACGATCAGGCTTCTTGTCAAAAGATTCAACAGTGCATAATTATTCTTTTGTTTCAGACTTTCACCGATAATAAAACCCGTTCTTTTTGAATCGTCTTTCTTAAATTTAAGGCGCGCTCTTTTTGAAAACAGTACAATAATTTTTTTCAATGTTTTCATACTATCTCGGTCACCGCCTTATTTTTGTCCCCGTGTATATAAATTATGCCGCTGCCTGCATATTCGCGGCGCAAGGCATAAAGCGACGCCTTGTCGTTTTCCGACGGATAAGCAAGAAATATTTTCTCCATACTGTCACGCAGACCTGTTTTTTCGGTTATACATATTTTTGTAAGCTGCTCATTACCGGCAGCCGCAAAGGCAAGTGTAAACGGATACCCTTCTTTCAGAAGCTGCCGCCCCATACCGTAAACATTATCTATTATATCGTCTATTGCCGGGCTGTAAAGCTCTGCAAGCAATATTGCCGACTCTTCATTGTTATCGGAATATTCTTTTACAAGCAGATCCTGTTTTTTGGCGCTGAGTTTCCAATGTATATTTTTCAGCTTGTCACCTATAATATAATCTCTGATCCCGTCTATTTGCGTTCCGTTTGCATTTTTTGTCACAAGCAGACTGTCCTCGCTGTACAGCTCGCTTCTTTTGATCTCGGAGCTGTCGGATATGGCATTAGGTATAACAAAAAAATGATAATCCGAGCTTTTTATATTTTTTCGTGAAAAAATATTCAGATAATCCCTTATTTCAACATCTTCTATCTTGATATTAACAAGACCGTTATATATCGGCGTTATCGGTATTTCTGCGCAGCATTCGCCTTTGGCGGGTATAGACAGACTTATTACATTATCATTATCATTCGGATAAAATCTGTTTTCAACGCCAAACGTAACAATACAGTTGATAACGGGAAACAGACTTTTGTTTTTAAAACCAAGTTTGAGGATCAGTTCTTTGCCCTTTTCGTTCCACATGTCATCGGTAGAAAGCGTCAATGTCAACTTATTGGCAGCGCTTTTCATGGCAATATAACTAAGCAGCGGAAAAGCCACCATGGCAACAAAAATGACCAGCAAACAACGGCTGTGCAGAAAATATGTACAAAACCCGAACAATAAAAGCAATATCAAATAATATATGAAATTATTGATCTTGTCCATTCCGCCACCTCATTTTTTACTCAATTTTGGCATGGGTATTTCCGCAATAACCGCTTTAAGCGCAGCTTTTGCGTCCAGACCGCTCGCTATCGCCTGCGGACTTAACTCTACACGGTGCGCGCATACGATACCGCTTATATCTATAACGTCCTGTGGTGTAACATAAGAACGCCTGCTCATAAATGCCTTGGCTTTGGCTGCTTTAAGCATTGCTATTGAACCTCTTGGGCTTATGCCCATATTAAAATTGGCGCTGTTTCTTGTTCTGTTTGATATTTCGACAATGTATTCAAGCACACTCTCGTCGGCATATTGTTCCTCCACTGCCTTTTGTATCTTTAAAAGCATAGACGAATTAAGTTTTTCTTCAAGAACGTCCATTTTGTTTTTTCTGTTGCCTTTTAATATAGCTATTTCGTTTTCACTGTCGGGATAACCTATTGAAAGGCACATCATAAATCTGTCCATCTGACTTTGCGGAAGTTTTTGTGTACCCGAAGAACCGAAGGGATTTTGTGTGGCTATAACAAAAAAGGGCGCAGGCAGCTCATGAGTTTCACCGTCTACCGTTACTTTACCTTCTTCCATGACCTCAAGAAGCGCCGACTGTGTTTTCGGAGATGTACGGTTTATCTCGTCCGCAAGAAAAAGATTGCACATTACCGCACCTTCACGGTATTCAAACTCGTTTGTTTGGTTGTTATACATAGAAAAACCCGAAACATCGCTCGGCATTACATCGGGTGTAAACTGCATACGCCTGTATTTTAAGCCCAAGACACGTGAAAATGCCATTGCAAGCGTTGTTTTGCCAACGCCCGGTATATCCTCCAAAAGAACATGACCGCCGCTCAATATTGCAAGTATGACCTGTTCTATAATATCGTCCTTACCTTTTATTACTTTTTTTATTTCGTCTGCTGCCGTAAAAATTCTTTCCATTTCTCAAATCTACTCCTTTATTTTTGTCGACAAATTTATTATAATATAAGTTGTTTGAAAACACAAGCCTATAATTCATCCGATATAAAACAAAATCCCCGCATAACGCAGGGATCACTTATAAAATTTATTTATAAGAACCAAGTCAAGGTAGAAAAAAAATTTTATTTTCTTGCTGAATGTGAATTTTCGTTCCGAAAATTCTTC
>CANRCU010000083.1 GCA_947629215.1 uncultured Clostridia bacterium | reverse complement strand
ATCAGCGCCTCAATGCTCTTTTGCACCACGCGCTCGTTTTCGGTGTCAAGGGCGCTTGTGGCCTCGTCAAGCAGCAATATCGGCGCATCCGTCAGAAAAGCCCTTGCTATCGCAAGCCGCTGTATCTGCCCCTCGCTAAGCCCCAGTCCGCGTTCGCCGACATGTGTTTCAAGCCCGTCGGGCAATTCCTTTATCATATCCCATATAAGAGCGTTCTCGGCAGCTTTGCATATATCCTCGTCGGTCGCATCGGGGCGGCAGAAAGCTATATTTTCACGCAGAGTACCCGAAAGCACCATATTCCCTTGGGGAACATAAGCGAAAAGACACCTTGTATACCTGTCGGCAGGTATTCTGCCGTTTTTCGTTTTGAAAAACACCTCGCCTTTCTGCTGCTCTATAAGGCTTAAAAACAGTTTCATCATTGTGCTTTTGCCTATGCCCGAAGGTCCGGCTATTGCCGCGATGCTGTTTTTTTCTATGCAAAGACTTGCATTTTCAAGGATAAGCTCGTCTTTGTACGAAAAATCAATATTTTCAAGTATGAGAGCCTCTGTCCTGCCGTAAAGCTCCTCGGCGGACTCCTCTCTTTCGACGCCTGTTTCGTCCTCTAATTCTTCAAGCTCCATAACGCGTTCCGCCGACGCTATCATCGAATAAAACTGTGGTATAAGCCCGCTCATATCCTTCATGGGATTTTTTATCTGGTCTATTATCTGCAAAAATGCCGTCAGCGTACCCACGGTTATAATGCCGCCCCTTATTTTGAGAGCGCCCCATACGAGCGCGGCATAATATCCGCCCGTAAACATAATATATACCGCCGTATTGGCGACATTGCTGACCATATTTCTTTTAAGAGCAATGCCGAAATAACTTCTCTGCCTGCCGTAGAGCGTATCGCAGACTACTTTGTCATTTGAAAAAGATTTTATTATCGGCATATTTTCAAGACATTCCTGTATATATGCGCGCACACGCCCCGCCTCGGCTTGCTGTTGTTTGTGCAGATATTTGAAAAATTTGCTGTATACCCTTGCCGCAAACGCTATAACGCAGCCTACGGCAAGCACCGCAAGCGTAAAGCGCCAATCTATGGCTATAAGCACCGCAAGCCCCGCAACAAGCCTTGTTCCCAAAGAAATTGCGCTTGGTATAAGGCTGACAACGGCGGTAACTATAACGTCCATATCGTTTGTGAAACGGTTAAGTATCTCGCCCGAATGATATTTGTTTATGCTTGTTTGTTTTTTGCCTAAAAGGCTTTCAAACAGCCCTTGTTTCATGCTGATGTCAATGTTGTTGTAAGCATATATTATGATGACGCTGTATACCACATTCAAGCCGCCCTGCAGCATGATAACGCCGATTATAGCCGCCACGGCTGCCAACAGGCTGCCCGCGCGTTCTCCCGTGACAATATCCAGTATATTCCTTGAACAGAGCGCAAGCAGTATATAGCCAAGCGAAATAATGCCCGTCAGAAAAGACAGCAGTATAATATGCCGGAGTTTTCCCCTTGTATAACCGTGTATCCATCTCAAAGCGGGTAAGCTGCTTTTCCTCATAACATTACTCCTTAAAATAAAGACCCCCTGCCCAAAACAGCAGGGGTCATGTTTAGAGATATTCTGAATTTTCTGACAGCCCCTGCTTACCTGTTGACCGGCGGCGAATACCTGCCTAAAGTGTTTTGCGCGCGGCAATATCATTTATTTTTGTACATCGTTTCTATATAAGCAAGCACCAGCGGCGAAACGCCCTTTGCATCGTTCTGAACAACGGGTTCGCTCATATAGTATTCAAACGTACCGTCACGGCGCGGCTTATTTTCGGGGCCAAGCCCTGCAACAAGGCAGATACCGCCCATTTGAAGCTCCCCGTCTTTTTCGGAGATATATTTTTCGCAAATACCGTTAAAAGCCTTTTCGCCGTATTTGTAATAACTCTCGTCCAGAATGCCGATGCGTGTACTCTTCATTATGGCATAGGCAAAAATGGCGCTGCCGCTTGCCTCAAGGTAATTTTCGGGGCGGTCGCCCATATTTACGACCTGATACCACATACCGCTCTCATCCTGGAATTTAAGCATAGCATCGATATATTCTTTGTAAATATCCGAAAGAGTTTTCTTCTGTTCTGCCATGGTTTCGGGCATAATATCTATGGTGTCTATAAGAGCCATTGCGAACCAGCCGAGAGACCTGAGCCAGAAATTCTTTGAAAGACCGGTATTTTTGTCTGCCCAGAAAATGGATTTTGAAGAATCGTATCCGTGGTAGAAAAGCCCTGTTTCGGGGTCGCGCATTATTTTGTAAACGTTCATGAACTGGTCGAAACTGTCCATACAGTTTTTGCAGTTATTGTATTCTATCTCGTATTGCATATAAAACGGCTGACCCATATAAAGGCCGTCAAGCCATACCTGTTCGGGGTATATTTTTTTGTGCCAGAAGTTGCCCTCCTCCGTTCTCGGCTGAGACTGCACCTGTGAATATATCGTCTCTATGGCTTTCTTGTACTTTTCCTTGCCCGTCAGCTTGTAGAGCTCAAATAATGTCTTTCCTGCGTTTACGTTGTCAATGTTGTATTCCTTGGGGTCGTATGACTTTATGCTTCCGTCCTCCTGAACGAAATAATCTATAAAATCATCGGCAAATTTAAGGAATTTCTCGTCTCCCTTTATGGCATAGAGGTCAAGAATGGCTTTTATCATACAGCCGTCTATGTAGTTCCAGGTGGACGGTTTGCCGTCGCGTATCTTTTCGATATTCCATATAGGAGCCTGTGGGGTGCTTTTGTCAAGCAGTTCGTTGATATATCTGTCAAGTATTTCCATAAAGTGCCTCCCTCTTTTGCAGTTTCTTACTGTGGTCTTTATATTATACATTAATTTTGCCCCGCTGTCAAGTCAACTGATTTGACCCGAAAACGGGGCTGTTTATGTCGGTGGATCTTTCGACACTGCTTGTATTATATTTACCGTGTATATGTTTGGGGGTGGGTGGGGGTCTTCTTTCCCACACTCTCCTTTCCTTTACTTTCCTTTACTTTCCTTTCCTTTCCTTTATGTATAGATGCGCGATTTATCCTCGTTTTTACCGTATAATTCATGTAAAAACTCGGTCAAGAATGCTCGTATTGCGCTCAAACAGCGCGCTTGCGAGAGTTATAACTCAAAACTTATAGTATTGCTTAATGTCCTCTTTTTTGGCTATATGTTCGCAAAATGCCGTTGCGCTGCCGCAAGCCACGCCAAGCTCTACAGATTCTTCGACCGAAAGCCCGTTTACTATGCCATAAAGTACCCCTGCGACCATACTGTCGCCCGAACAGACCGAATTGACGACATTGCCCCGATGGGCTTTTTTTCTGAAAACAAAATTTTTATTGTAAAAAAAAGCGCCTTTTTCGCCAAGAGATACAAGTATATTTTTACAGCCCGCTTTTATAAGGCGGCTGCAATACATCTCAAGCTCGTTCAGACCTATGCCGCAATCAAAATATTCCTCAAGTTCGCTCAGATTCGGCTTTATAAAAAACGGGCGGTGTTTTATTGCATACTCTATTTTTGGTATATCAAAAAATATTTTGTTTGTATTTACATGAGTAACTATTTTATTAAGCATGTTATAATTTTCAAAACTGCCGCTTATAACAAGAATATCACTGTTTTTTATCATGTCAAGCTTTGGTTTTAATTCATTAAAATCAAATTTTATACCGCTGCCGTTTATCTCTGTGACGCCGTTGCTGCCCAAAACTTTTACATTTATACGTGTTATACCGTTTTTAATATGTATAAAATCGGTTTTAATCAGGGGTTTAAGCATATTTTCAAGAAATATTCCCGTTTCTCCCGCAACTGCGCCCAACGCAATGCTTTCACACCCTAAATTTGCAAGCATTAAAGAAACATTTATACCCTTTCCTCCGGGATATATGCTTTCCGCCTTGCTTCTGTTAAGGTGATTTTGCATTATGTCGGTATGCATTACATAATCGAGCGACGGATTTACCGTCAATGTATATATCATAAAAAAGCCTCCTCTTTATCAGCCAAAGCATACCTTGCATATCCACAGGCTTGCCGCCACACCGGCAAAATTTGCCAAAAGCGCGCCTGCCAAGGTATACCTTGTTTTTGTGACTTTCACGGACATAAAGTAAACGCTTAAAGTATAAAATACGGTTTCGGTGCAGCACATCATTATACTGACAAAACGCCCGATGAAGCTGTCGGGGGTATATTGCCTGAAAATATCCAGCAGCAGCCCCGTCGCCGCCGATGAGGACACAAGCCGCATAAGCGTAAGAGGCAGAGCCTCGGTCGGGAAACCTATTTTTTCGGTAAACGGCTTCGCCATGTCACACAGCAGTTCAAGCAGCCCGCTTTCCGCCACAACGCCTACCGCCGTCATAAGACCTATAAGCGCAGGCATTATCTCAAGCACTATTTTAAAGCCTTGAGCCGCGCCTTCTATGAAGGTTTCGTAAATGTTTATTTTTTTGCCGTAACCGTAAAAAATTATGTATGCCATTACAAGCGGAACAAGCATATCCGAAATAAGGCTGACTATCTTCATTTAAAACCGCGCCTCCCAACGGTATGACGCCGCAGAAAAATGAACGCCACGGACGCAAGCGTCGAAATAAGCGTTGCAAAAAGCCCTGCGCCTATTATCTCCGACGGATTTTGAGAGTTGAACTGACTGCGATAAGCTATTATATTGACCGAAATTATTTGCAGCGACGACATATTGAATATCATAAAATCACACATCATATCGCTTGCGGTATCCCGATGACAATTCAGCTTGTCAAGCTCTTCCATGGCATAAAGCCCCGCCGGGGTGGACGCCCAGCCAAGACCCAAAATATTTGCAACAATATTGTTGCCTATATGTTCATAGGCTTTGTTGTCTTTGGGTATATCGGGGAAAAGCGCGCGCAAAAGCGGCATCAGCGCCTTTGTCATTCGCTTTGTAAGACCGCTTTTTTCGGCAATGTTCATAAGCCCTGTCCAGGTCGACAAAACGCCAAGCATCGTTATGCAGGTGTTGACAGCCGTTTTTGCCTGTTCCACAACACCGGTCGTGACATTGTGCAGATTGCCCGTGAATGCCGCCGTCAGTATACCGATAAGTATAAAACCGCCCCATAGATAATTAAGCATACGCTCACCTCTGTAAAAGTTCCTTTTACAGAATATTCATTGTCCGACTTAATTATATCACAAAATATTATAAAACAAAATATATTTGGATTTACTTTCGGAAAAAATTTTGATATAATTAATTATAATAAGGATCAAGTCAAGGAAAGAGAAATTTTGTATTTCCTTAGCAGATGTGAATTTCCCTACCGTAAGGCAAACTTATACAATAAAGGAATGAACCGAATGAAAATAAATTATTACTGTCTGCGTGACGTTATGCTCGCAATTGAGGACCATGAATATATAGACCCGGAGCTTAATCTGTATGACCTTTGGCATAATGATTTGCTTGAACTGCCCTCTCTCGCTCTTTACAACAAACAGGATATAACATATGCCGCTATGATAGGCATAGAATCGGGGCTTATAGTCGGTCAATTCGGCATAGAGAACGATGAGATAAACTATATGTATATAAAGCGCCTGACCGCAAAAGGCCATGATTTTATCGAAAACATAAGACCCGACAGTGTGTGGGAAACTATCTGTTCTTTCGGCGAGGATATAGGGACGCTTTCGATAGAAATGATAAGGGATACCGCGCCGAAGGTCATAGCGCAGCTTCTGGCTCGGAATTTTTACCGAAATGATGAGATATGACCGTTTTTGTATGCAATAATTTTTTTATTACGGAGTTTGCCCGACGGGTAAGTCCTCCGCTTCCATGACTTTCAAAGGTGGTGTCGCAAAGCGACACCACCTTGAATGAAATGCAAGCATTTCATTCAGTTCTTTCACAATGAATAAAGAAGCTCGTGCCGACCGTTGGTCGGCGCATAAAGCATCGCTAATTTCCTGCGGAAATAACGCCGGACCCGCTCTTTTCCTCGGCAAAATTCGATTCCGCCTGCGGATATTAGTCTGACGACGCTAAAGTTACTTAAAAGATTTTGCAAGTAACCTTTATCTAAAAATTCACTTTTTATCAAATAGTTCTGTTTTGCAACAGCCCCTTTTTGTTTTTACCGACCGATAAGCTCTCTGTTCATTATTTTAAATTTTATATAAATGCATCGGTCGTTTATGCCGTCAAGTTGGTCGTTTGCGTCATTAAAGCCTTGCGACCCTTGTTTTTTTCCTTATTTATGATAGAATAAAAAGCAAATATATGTCTTTTTTTGCTATAATAAAGGGGATAAGCATATGCCTGACAAAAGGGAGCTTTTATGCCTTGTTATCTTTACTTTGATATGTATGACGACCGTTGCTTTTATGCAGCTTTTTACACGGTATTCGAGCGAAGCGGTACCCGTCATATATACGGTATCGGCTGAAAACACGGCAAAAATGCGTGATACACTGGCTTTTGCAAATCACTATGCCATGCCTGCGGGTATTTTTTTGTTTATATTTGTTTTGGTTTGCGGTCTTTTTCTTTTTAATATACTTGCAAACGATCCCGATAATACGCTTTTGCTGCTTGCCGCTGCGTCGGCTCTGTTCGCTGTAAACAGCATGGCTTATTCTCAAGGGGTCTTATTTTTGCCGATGTTTTTGGTCAGGCTGTTTTCGGGCAGATATATAGATTTTGTCGTTATGGCGCTTATTATCGTATATATTGTGCTGAATCGGCAAAAAAGTTTTATAAGATACTTTGCTTATATAAATATTTCGGCGCTTGCTGCGGTATGTATCGGCTATCTTATGTCGGTCGCAAAAGGCGAATATATACCCGATATAATAAAAAAAATAACAGCCGACCCGTACAGGGTCTTTGACCTTGTTTATAATATTATTTTTTATCTTCTTTGCGCCTGTTTTGTTGCAACATATGTCTACCAGGTCAGCAAATATGTCAGGGTCGTTGCAAAGGCTCAGGCGCTGAGGCTGCAAAACCGAAAAATAAGCGAAAATTATAATTCAATGGTCAGGAATATACAGCGTTCCTCCGCCATGAGGCATGAATGGAAAAACAGCATAGTGGCTATGGGCATTATGTACAGACAGGGCAAGACCTCGGAGCTTGGCGAATATATAGAAAAACTCAACTCCGAGCTTTCGAGTTTTCAGACCGTGTGTTATACCGAAAACTTCACCATAGACACCATTTTGCAGAACACAGCCGAAAAAGCGCGTGAAAAAAATATAACATTCAAGGCATCCGTATATGTGCCTAAGGAGATAAATATAAGAGATGAAGACCTTTGCTCGCTGCTGATAAATATGCTTGAAAATTCTTTGGAAGCCTGTATGGGAACACCCGAGGGCAAAAAACGCTTTATCAATATAAGCATAAGGCTTGTAAAGGGTTATTTGAACATATGCTGCAAAAATTCTTACAGTGGCGCGGTCATTGTTTCGGATTCGGATTACAGCGTGCTTGAGAGTACAAAACCCGACAAAACATCTCACGGTTTCGGCATAAACCGAATGGGCGCAATAGCAAAAACTTATGGCAGTTTGCTCGATATAAGCTGCGCAAACGGTGTGTTCATCGTGCAGACCTCTTTGAAAAATATAACGCCCAAAAACAGTATTTAAGGAGATGAGCATTATGTACAAGGTAGCAATATGTGACGACAAAAGCATCGTAAGAGATGAGCTTTGTTCACTGTGTGCCGATGTGCTTGATTTTAAGGGCATAGAATATAATATAATACCTTTTTGCGATGCCGAATCACTTGAATATGCCATAGATACACACGATGATTTCGACCTTATAATACTTGATATTGAGCTGACGGGCAAAAACGGTATGGAGCTTGCCAAAGACCTGCGCAAAAACAACAATATGGTCAGCATAATTTTTGTAAGCTCACACGAAACTTATCTGAAAGACGGTTACAGCATACAGCCGATACATTTTCTTATCAAACCCGTTACATTTAAAATGCTTTACGATGCCATAAGCGCAGATTTACGTATAAATCACAGCACATCGCAAATAGTGCTCAACTTCAAAAATAAATTCTATACGATAAATACAAGCGATATAACCTATATAGAGGTAATGGGGCATAATCTTTATATACATACGGTCGTTGACAAAACGGTTTTTCGCCAGACTATGGCTGAAATAGAGCGGATGCTGCCAAAAGAATTTTTTTGCAGATGTCATAACAGCTATATCGTCAATCTAAAATATATAGACGAGTTTTCAAGAACGGAAATAAGCCTTAATAACGGTGTTATCCTGCCGATAGGCAGAAAATACAGCAATGAATTTCAAAAAAAATTTATACGTTATATGAACTCCTTCGGTTGATATTTGCTAAAGGGTCTGTCGTAAAACTGAACTATTTGATAAAAAGTGAATTTTTAGATTAAGGTTACTTGCAAAATCTTTTAAGTAACTTTGGCGTCGTCAGACTAAATCCGCAGGCGGAATCGAATTTCTATGCACCGCAAAAAAGCAATGCGGACGCACGAAGTGCGGCTTTTGGCGTAGCCAAAAGTGCTTTTGCCGAGGAAAAGA
>CANRCU010000082.1 GCA_947629215.1 uncultured Clostridia bacterium | reverse complement strand
AGTTCCGGGCAGGTGCTTTCACACCCTTACGACTACAAAAAAGCGCGGGTCATTGTGCTTGAAATGATAGACGGGCTTGTTTTGGAGTTGGTCGCAAAGCGGCTTGTAACGGATTCGGTAACGCTTGTTATAGGCTATGACCGTGAAAATGTGGATAAGGGGAATTACGGCGGCAAAACTCACATCGACAGATACGGCAGAACCGTACCCGAAAGTGCGCACGGACGGGCAAAAATGGACGGGCATACAAACTCCTCGTCCGATATAATAGACAGGGTATTGAAACTTTATGACCAAATAATAGATAAAGAGCTGACCGTACGCAGAATTAACATTACCGCAAATAATGTTACCGAAGAGGAAAACGCAGTTCATCAGCTTGATTTTTTCAACGACTGCGAGTCTGCCGAAAAGGAAAAGCGTTTACAGCTTGCGACCATCGCTTTAAAAGAAAAATTCGGTAAAAATGCCGTATTGCGTGGCGTGAGCCTAACCGAAGGCGCGACCGCAGTCGAAAGGAATGCCCAGATAGGCGGACACAAAAGCTGAAATATCACGTTTTTTATCGACTGATATACGTCGGTTTAGAGGTTTACACAATTTTTGGGTTCTCCCTTGATAATTTCTGTCTGTTGCTCTGTTTTATCGCATGAAAAAATGTATTCAAACAAAAATCCCGATAAGGATTTTCTCTTTATCGGGATTTTTATAGAATAAGTAAGACCATGTTCCTTAAAAGGCAGTCTTATTTATTCGATAGATCTATTTTTCAAACGGCACAAGTCCTTGTACCGCATCTATCGGTTTTATTACCTTGTCATTATTGTCAATATCCACAAGGGTATAGCGGTCATTGCCCATACCCAATTCTTTCATATATGAAAGCTGCCTCAGCCCGTGTCTGGATTCTATACGCTCAACAAGGTCATGATGTTCTTCCTCTTTCATAGCATAAACTATATCTATGCACGCCTGGTCAACTGCCAGTATATCAAGCGATGCGCATATACCCACATTCGGCGTTACAACAGGCGCAGCGTAAATGCCCTCGCAGTCGCAGGATACAGACATATTGCGCATAACGTTTATAAACGCCGCTTTTTTGCCAAAGTGATCGACAGTAGCCTTGGTCGATTCGGTCATTCTCTCCATAAATTCTTCTTCCACTATATCCCATTGATCATCCTGGTTCGGGGTCGTATGGATCATAGCCTTGCCTACTTTGCCGTCCGCGCAGCCTATGCCTATATTTTTGTTTGAACCGCCAAAACCACCGACGGCATGACCTTTAAAATGGGTCAGCGCCAGCAGTGAATCATATGTCGTCAACGACTTTCCGACAGACATTTCGGTAAACCATTTGCCGCCTTTTACAGGCAGAAACTCTGTTCCGTTCTCGTCTATAATATCCACGGGTGCAAAATCCCAACCGTTGATTTTCAGGGTTTCTTTGTGTTTTTCGGTCGTGTCCCTGTCGCCTGCATAATAGGCATTTGTTTCAATTATCGCTGCATCGGGCAATTCATTTTTTATAAGCTCTCTTACCCAATCGCGCGGAATGATATTCGGTCCGTTCTTTTCGCCTGTATGCAGCTTAACGGCGATCTTGCCTTCAAGAACATTTTTGATGCGGTCATAAATCTTTCGCAACCCCGATGGCGAAAGCTCACGGGTAAAAAATACAACGGACTCCGCACCGCTGCGTTCTTCATAAGGTATATAATGTTCTCCGCCTGTGCCTGCTTTTTTTGTTGACATACGATTACCTCCCTGTTTTTATAATATTTTTTCATTTCACAGCCTTACGGCACGAAAATATTTTTTCTTTGAATAAGTTCTTATACTATGTATTATAAGAATCAAGTCGATGAAAGAAAAATTTTGTATTTCCTTGAGATTTGTGGATTTCCGTAGGAAATCCTAACGCTTCGGCGTTTTTTGCTTCGCAAAAATTCGCCTAAACGCTACAAATCTCATCCCTTCGGGTCGGAAATAAATTTTTCTTTTGAATAAATTCTTATAATATGTATATTATAAGAACCAAGTCAAGGTAGAAAAAATTTTATATTTGTTCGGAATTTGCGAATTTTTTATAAATAAAAAATTCTTCCGCTACGGAGTTTTTGCTTCGCAAAATTCTCCTAAACGCTGCAAATTCCGTCGCCTAACGGCGACCACAAATAAATTTTTTCTCTGAATAAGTTCTTATAATATGTATTATACCCCATATTTTACAATCTTTCAATAGTTTTTATTCCTCATTTAATGCAAAACTCAGTGAATCGGGTATACCCCTCGGACCTCTGACCGCAAAAATATTATACTTATTTTTCAATACCTCAAATGTAAATTTTTTCGGGTCATATCTTTTTTTCAGTCTTACCCTTATAAGAGCCTTTGTTTTTTCTCCGCAGGGAATATCCGTTTCTTCCACGCTGCATTTAAATAAAACAGCCGATATAGGCGCGGATACATATATATAGACCACATCGCCCTGTTTTATCCGAGCGCCTTGTTTCCACATTATTACATCTGTATCGTCAAAAGCATGTACAACGTCATAATATTTTGGGTTTGCGGGTATGAGCCAATTTTTTGGCGGTCGGTATTTTTCTTTATTGTGTTTGGACGCCGTAGCCTCGTAGCTTTCGTCTATAAGGCTTAAAATATCGTCTATAGGTACACTGCCGTCAAGCAATACCGATACCCAATTCCCGCGGCTTATATGATAACCTTTGAAATACCCTTCCTGTTCTGTCAGAATATCCCTTTTCAGCGCGCTGCTTGCCTTGATATTAAGTATATCCACAAACCCGTCTTCGTCAAGACCGAGCTTTGACGCATGGATATTCATTACCAGACCGTACCATTTTTTATTGTCATTATGCCTAAAGACCGCATATTCGGGGTATCTCTGCCATAAACGTTCTATATTGCTTTTATACTTTTTCTTTACATATGCGAATATCTTGTCTTTCATATTATGCCTCTCAAGAATAAAACAGCCCTGTATTCGTTGCCGAAACACAGAGCTGCCGATATTATTTTTTAATTGAGATCAAATTTCTTGTCAGATCTTCAAAAGTATCCCTTTTTCTTGTCAGAACGACATCGCCGTTCTCGCGTATAAGTACTTCTGCCGGACGCAGCCTGCAATTATAATTTGACGACATAGAATACCCGTAAGCGCCTGCATCAAGCACGCCTATAACATCACCCTCGGTCATTTTAGGTAAAACTCTGTCATGTGCGATTATATCGCCGCTTTCGCAGATATTGCCAACAACGGTTATCTCTTCCGTTTCGTCCGCATTGTTATATACCTCTATATCGTGGTGCGAATCATACATGGCAGGCCTTATAAGCACATTAAAGCCAATATCCGTACCCGCAAATTTATGTATGTTATTCTGCTTTATTGAATGTACCGTACCTAAAAGCACACTGCACTCGGCTGAGATATAGCGTCCCGGCTCTACCTTGAATGTGATCTGCTTGCCGTATTCTTCGGCAAAATCAAACATTACTTTTGAGAGCTTTTCTCCCATATCCGCAATATCCAAACGAGCCTGATCTTCAAGTTTTTTATAAGGTATACCGAAACCGCCGCCAAAATCGACAAATTCAAGATCGTCAAACTGTTTTGCAATTTCAAGTATAGCTTTCACGCCCTCTATATATTTATCGCCGTCCATAAAAAGCGAACCTATATGCTGATTTATACCCACAAGTTTAAGAGCGTATTTTTTGAGTATCTCTTTAAATTCGGGGATATACTCGGGGTTTATGCCGAATTTTGTTTTTTTGCCCGCCGTAACGACTTTTTCATGGTGACCTGCGCCGACACCGCCGTTAAAACGTGCGGCAATTTTTCCGCCCGGATTTAATTGACCGTATTGTTCAAGCTGGGAAAGCGAATCCACACTCATAATTATATTATGGTCTATAAAATATTGCATCTCGTCTTTTGAAACGTTATTGCTGATATAAAATATCTGCTCGGGTCTAAAACCTGCCATCATTTCAAGATGTGCCTCGCCGGGACTCATTGCATCGACGTTCAAGCCCTCTTCCTGCACTATTTCAAGAAAAGCAAGGTTATTGTTTGCCTTTGTGGAATAATTCACGCTGAAATTCGGATAAGTGACCAGATTTTTTATATCGCGGCAGCGTTCCCTCAATATTCTCTCGTTATAAACATAAAGAGGCGTACCGTATTTTTCCGCAAGCGCTTTTGGATCGTTGCCCTGAAAAAAATCCGTCTGATCCGTTACTTTTGTGTTTATCTTTGCCATTTTTATTTTCCTTTCTTTTAGCTGTTGTATATTTTCTTTATATTGTCTATTTTTGCCGTCATATTCATAAGCAGCAGGTCTGCAAGAGTTATTGCCGTCATTGCCTCCACCACTATGACTGCGCGAGGCACAACTATCGGGTCATGCCTGCCCTTTATCTCAATTTCTATATTTTCGTTTTTATTGTTAACGGTCTGCTGTTTCTGCGCTATCGAAGGCGTAGGTTTGAAAGCAGCCCTAAGTATTATTTCGCTGCCGTCCGAGATACCGCCGAGAATACCGCCCGAATTATTTGTTTTTTTATGTATCTCACCGTCTTTGGCAATAAAATTATCGTTGTTTTGACTGCCGAATATTCTGGACGCCTCAAATCCAAGCCCAAATTCAACGCCTTTGACCGCGCCTATCGAAAAGACCGCGCATCCAAGCCGTGCATCAAGCTTATCGAACACAGGTTCTCCCACGCCTGCAGGCAGACCCGTCACCGAACATTCTATGATACCGCCGACACTGTCAAGCCCTTTTATAGCCTTGTCCAAAAGCTCGACAGCTCTTTTTGCCGCCGCTTTATCGGGCATGACAACGGGGTTTTCAAAACGCTGTTCCAAATCAAAATTCGCCCTGTCTATCTCTATATCGTTTATGGCGACCGTATAGGCATTGACATTTATGCCAAGCTCGGACAATATTTTTCTTGCGACTGCGCCCGCAGCCACTCTTGCAAGCGTTTCTCTTGCAGACGACCGACCGCCGCCTCGGTAATCGCGGAAACCGTATTTGCTCTCAAAGCCGTAATCGGCATGCCCCGGACGATACACATCGCTTATAGCCGAATAATCGCGCGAACGCTGGTCTGTATTCATGACTGTAAGAGAGATTGGTGTTCCCGTTGTTTTGCCTTCAAACACACCCGACATTATCTCTATCTTGTCATCCTCGGAACGTTTTGTGGTATATTTGCTCTGCCCCGGTTTCCGTCTGTCCATATCGCGCTGTATATCTTCCTCGCAAAGAGGTATACCCGCAGGACAGCCGTCTATAACGACCCCAAGACCTTTGCCGTGCGATTCGCCCCAAGTGGTTATCCTGAAAATGTTTCCCGTTGTCGAACCCGACATTTTATCTCACCTTTCTTTTATTGAGTCTTGAAAAAAAATCAAAACCATGCTAAAATGATTATAGCATTTTTTTTGTTGTAAATCAATGCAAAAATGAATTTTTATGTAAAAAAATTTTCATATTTAGGGTACATTCCAAAATAAAAACATATTTTTTGCAAGAAATACGCTTTGAGTATTCAAAATTTATGACATGAGGATAATCGAAATGATAAAAATAGAGAGTAGCCGCAACAAAATAATAAAAGAGATAGTAAGCCTTAAACAAAAAAAATACCGCGAACAAAAAAAATTGTTTATCGTTGAAGGGGAACGCCTGTTAAGCGAAGCCGATCCGCTGTATGTGCTTATACGCGAAGGTTATGACGGTGATACGGAAAGATTTTCAAACGTATATACCGCCCCCGCAGGTGTATTTGACAAAGCTGCGGACACAATATCCCCGCAAGGCATAATCGGCGTATGCAAAATACCCGAAACATACCTTTCCGCACTGCCGAAAGAACCGTTTGTTGTGATACTCGATCGTGTTTCCGACCCCGGCAATCTCGGCACTGTCATACGCACTGCCGATGCCGCAGGCGCAGACGCGGTCGTTCTTTCCGAAGGCTGCGCCGACCCGTACAATCCCAAGACCATACGCAGCACAATGGGCTCGATATTTCATCTGCCCGTTTACCGCAATATCAATATCGCCGAATTTTTAAAAAATTCAAATATCAAAACATTTGCCGCGCATCTTAAAGGCAAAAAAAGTTGTTTCAAAACGGATATGACCGGAGGTACGGGCATAATTATAGGCAATGAGGCAAACGGCATTTGCGATGACATAGCGGCGCTTGCGACAGAGCTTGTAAAAATACCCATGCCCGGCAAAGCGGAATCGCTGAATGCCTCGGCTGCGGCTGCGATAATGATATATGAGGCTGTAAGACAAAGAACGGAGATGTAATCTATGGAACGAATAAGCTGGGACGAATATTTTATGAGTATGGCAGAACTTGCAAGCAAACGTTCGACCTGTTTAAGACGTCAAGTCGGGGCTGTGATAGTGAAAGAACATCAGGTGCTTTCGACCGGTTATAACGGTGCGCCCAAAGGACTGCCGAACTGCTGTGACATAAACAGCTGCCTGCGCCGTGAGCTTGGCATACCGAGCGGCGAACGCCAGGAACTTTGCCGCGCCGTCCATGCCGAAAACAACGCAATAACACAATGCGCCGTAAACGGCGTGAGCTGTAAGGGCGGCACTCTCTATGTAACCGCAAGCCCTTGTACTATGTGTACCAAACAGATAATAAATGCCGGTATCACGCGTATCGTTGCAAAACGCATATATCCAGACGAAATGAGCAAACAATTGCTTAAAGACAGCGGGATACTGTTTGAAGTGTACGAAGATAATACGGGGAAAATGTAAACGGAATATTTTAAGTCGGTATTACCGTAATTACACGGTATTTGTGAGGGCAAAATGATAAAATTTAATGTAATAGGTTTAGCTCAAAGCGGAGATATGAAGAATTTTTATGTTAAGGTCGTTGATGACACATCCGAAACCGGAGGATATTATATACTGTTCTCCGCCGATTTCAGTGATCCAAGCGCAAAAGGGTATGATGAAATATATTTTGATATAAACGGCGTTGACAACAGAATAAACGAACTAAATGTTATGTGGCTTTTTTAAAAAAAAGCAAGGATATTCGTACTCCGCTTACGCTGTGTGCGGAATACGAGTATCCTTGACTGAGTTTATTATAAATTACTCTAAATGCTTGAACATAAGCCGTTTTCAAAGCAAATATAAATATTCTGCTTACCGATTTTGTTATTTGTTTTCCGTAAAAAAATTAAGTTTTGCATATAAGTCCTCAAGTATAAAACGTGAATTTATTGAATCATATACTCTTATAGGTCTGTATTTACCGTTATGTACATAATGCATATCCCGTGTAAATTCGGGCGCAGGCTTATATGTCCATGTACCGCAATCCTCGTACATAATAACACCGATAGCAGGTGAATCGCCAAGTATACGATATTCGCTTGGTCTTGACAAGGCTTTGTTATTAAATTCCACCACATTTTCGGCAAGATATTTGCCTATTTCACCATATGGGCGAACTTTATTGTATAATTCCGCAAATGAAACAGGCATCATTCTATACACGTTTCTTGGTATCTGCCATACATCATCAACAATAAACTGCGAACCCTCCGAAACCGACGGTGTATGTTCGTTCAAAATAGCTTTGGCTGCGCCGTTGAGCATTTTATCTTTCCCGTAAGTCCCATTTTTTCCAAGATCAGCATACCTTCATCATAACTGTCTTTTTGACTGTGGGGTGATTTTTCCGTACCGAAATGTGAGGGTATAACAGCCCTCAAATCAAAACTTTCCGTAAGGATAGCTTGCACCATAGCAAACTGATCATCGACTTCGTTTTTCAAATCGATGCTTAGAATGACACGGACTTTCTTTTCTCTTGGAATATTGAAACTTAACATATGATATAACTCCTAAAAGCAAAAGTATGTATTATCCGATATATGAAACCTATGTGGGCGACCACGAACAGGCGGTCGATCCTACTTACCCTACCGTATTGACGACATGTTATGACAAATAAATGTAATATTGAATATTTTTACAACACTGTTTATATTGGCTATATGTAGCAATACCTAAGATAGAAAAGTAACAAATTACCGTCAGTAAAAAATATTTCATAATTATATCGATTGGAAAATACGCTATTATAACAGTAAACAACGTTAACGGATCCAAAAATAAAATATTTAGAGCAAGATTTTTTCTGTTTTGAGTTATTTCCCGTTTTTTCTCCGTTGTATTTATTTTTAAAATGGTTTTATTTTTGCATTTAGGACATTTTAATATTAGATCCGTCTTGTATAAGAGCAAGTTTATAAAACTGAATTTATAGCATATAAATTCATTACATATTGCACATTTTACATTAAATTTGGATTTTATCATATGCTTTCCAACCTTTGCTCACAGTATGATATAAAACCTTATGCTGTTATAGAATAAGCAACCTGTTATTAGGGTAGTGGAGAGCCATTCATAAATTTTTAAATGCCCGTAATGTATCAACCGAGTAAGACCCTGCCTCTTAGGCGGTGGGAGTACAAGCTCTCACCGAATACAGACTTGCTTATCAAAGAAGATGCGCGCGTATTTCTTCACCGCTGAGGGTGCTGAGATATGCAGGCGCAATGTCAAAAACGGTCTTGCAGCCGCACTGACCTTCGGCGGATAAAC
>CANRCU010000081.1 GCA_947629215.1 uncultured Clostridia bacterium | reverse complement strand
TTGAGGGCATAAGGCACAAAACAAAGCCGATATATTCCGGGGCTTGCCTCGGGGTGGAACTGTACGGAATATATCGGCTTTGTTTTGTGCCTTATGCCCTCAATGCTGCCGTCGTTTACATTTATAAACGTCGGCTCGACTTCGTCCGCAAGGTCGCAGACAACAAAGTTGTGGTTTTGACTGGTTATATATACACGTCCCGTTTTAAGGTCTTTAACGGGGTGATTTCCGCCATGATGACCGAATTTAAGGCGCTTTGTATTGCAGCCGAGAGCAAGGCTTATAAGCTGGTGACCAAGGCAGATGCCAAGCACGGGCTTGCCGCTTGCAATAAGCTCTTTTACGGTATTTATAACTGTGGGTATATCCTTGGGGTCGCCCGGACCGTTGCCAAGAAATACGGCGTCACAGCACGACGAAAGTACTTCCTCCGACGACGAGAAAGCCGGGTATACGCTGAGTTTGCAGCCGCGTTTGCCAAGGTCGCGCAATATGCCCGTTTTTATGCCGCAGTCAAGTACGGCAAGATGAGTGCCGCTGCCGTTTATAACATATTTTTCGTCACAGGTGACTTCTTTTACGGCAAATTCGTTTGTATAGGTGTCAAATTTCTGCTTTATCTGGCTTGGGGTAAGGTCGTCCACACGGGTGGTTATTATGCCCTTCATTGTGCCGTTATCCCTTAAAACACGTGTCAGCGCACGTGTGTCTATGCCTTCAAGCCCCATTATACGGTGCTGTTTAAGAAAACCGTCAAGCTCCATTTCACAGCGCCAGTTGTTTGGCACATTGCATTTTTCCCTGACGATAAAGCCCTTTAAAAACGGGCGTCTGCTCTCCATATCCTCAAGGTTTATGCCGTAATTGCCGATGAGCGGATAGGTCATTGTAACTATCTGACCCGCAAAAGATGGGTCGGTCAAAGTTTCCTGATAGCCTGTCATACCCGTTGTAAAAACGACCTCTCCGACGGTTTCCCTGATGTAGCCAAAGGCATTGCCGCGGAACTTTGTGCCGTTTTCGAGTATCAGTTCGGCTTTGACTGTTTTTTCCATTAGATACATCTCCTTAGATCGTTTTTCATATCTATACAAGCCTGTCTTGCGGCAAGCGCAAAATCTTTTTCGCTGCCGAAACAGTCTTTGTATTCGTCTTTCATATGCGCGGCGATTATACCGCGGGAGGAATTGACTATTGCGCCTATGCCGTTTTTGTCAAAGCATACCGCAAGGTCTTCGGCTCTGCCGCCCTGCGCGCCGTAGCCCGGCACAAGAAAGAAGGTGTGAGGCATGGCTTGTCTGAGCGTTTTTGCCTGCTGCGGATGCGTTGCGCCGACAACTGCCCCCACGCTTGAATAGCCGTTTTCGCCTATAAATTCGGCGCCCCATTTTTCGATAAGCTCGCCCATTTTTTCATATACGGGCTTGCCGTCCGTAAGCAAGTCCTGTATCTCGCCGCTGTTGGGGTTTGAGGTCTTTGCAAGCACAAATATACCTTTGCCGTACTTTTGGCAGTCTTTTAAAAACGGTGTAACGCCGTCCGAACCGAGGTAGGCGTTTACCGTAACATAATCGTGCTTAAAGGTAGAATAAGACTTGTCGCCGACTGTACATTCGCCAAGATGGGCGTCGGAATATGCTTCGGCGGTGGAGGAAATATCGCTCCTTTTGATGTCGCCTATGACTATCAGCCCTTTTTCTGCGGCATATTCGCAGGTTTTTATATATGCCTTGATACCGTCGATACCGTAGCGTTCATACATGGCTATCTGCGGTTTTACGGCAGGCACTATGTCAAATACGGCGTCTATTATCTTTTTGTTGAATTTCAGCATGGACTTTGCTGCCGCTTTGGGAGTAAAGCCGTATTTTTCATAGTATTTTGAGGTGATGTATTCGGGTATATAGTTAAGACGGGGGTCAAGACCTACGACCGTCGGATTGCCCGTTTCGTTTATTTTATTTATGAGTTTATCTGTAATAAGCATATTTATCCTCCCGTTTATTTTAAAAGTTTGCCGTTTTCAACCACCGTTTCGCCCGAAACTATGGTGTAAAGCACCTTGCCTTTGGCTTTGTAGCCGCCGAAAGGTGTGTTTTTTGCCTTGCTTGCCATTTTGCTTACGTCAAAAATATTTTCGGCATTCGGGTCGACTATGGTTATATCGGCAGTCATACCCTCGCCGAGTGTGCCTTTATCTATACCAAGCACCCTTGCGGGATTGACGGTCATTTTTGCTATAAGTTCGCTCGGGGTGAGCCAGCCACCCTCCACAAGCACTTTTATACCGAGCGGAAGCGCTGTTTCAAGCCCGATTATGCCGTTTGCGGCTTTTTCGAACTCGCAGTTCTTTTCGTCCGTATGGTGGGGCGCATGGTCGGTGGCAATGACCTCTATTGTGCCGTCTTTGAGCGCCTGTCTTATCGCCTCGGCGTCTTTTTTGCTCCTGAGCGGCGGATTCATCTTGAAATTTGCGTCATAGCCGGTAATATCCTCTTCGGAAAGTGTGAAGTGGTGAGGGGTCGCCTCCGCCGTGACCGCTATGCCGCGTTCTTTTGCCTGCTTTATCTGGATAACGCTTTCGGCAGTGCTGATGTGGCACAGATGTATTTTGGCTTTAACGCTGCCCGCAAGTATCATATCCCTTGCAACGATAAGCTCCTCGCTGTCGTTTGAGATGCCTTTCAGCCCCAAAAGGCTTGCGCGGTCGCCTGCGTTCATAGAGCCTTTTGCGAGCGTTATCTCTTCGCAGTGGTCAAAAACGGGCAGGTCGAACATTTTTGCATAGCGCAGAGCATTTTTCATAAGCGCGGGGTTCGATACGCTTTTTCCGTCCTCACTTATGGCGCAGGCGCCTACCTGAGCCATTTTGCCTATATCGGCAAGTTCGCTGCCCTGCTGACCTTTGGTTATGGCGCCTATCGGCAGCACGTTTATCACACCGTCCCTTGCGGCTTTCATTTTGATATATTCCACAAGTATCTCGTTGTCGGTCACGGGGTCTGTGTTGGGCATGGCGCAGACAGTCGTGAAACCGCCCATTGCGCCTGCGCGCGTACCCGTTGCAATGGTTTCTTTATGCTCGTAACCGGGGTCGCGCAGATGAACATGAAGGTCTATAAGACCGGGTATTACCCATTTATCGGCTGCATCTATGACCTTATCGGCTTCGTCCGTTATGCCTTCGGCAACTTTGGCTATTTTATCACCATCGACAAGCAAATCGGCAATTTTGTCGATATTGTTGGCAGGGTCGATTATACGACCGTTTTTTATAAGTATTTTCATTGCGCGCCGCCTCCCTGAACATTGCTCTCGGTGAGCAGTTTAAGTATTGCCATCCTGACTGCGACACCGTTTTTGACCTGTATGTTGATGACCGAATTTTTGCCGTCTATAACTTCACTTGCAAGCTCAACACCGCGGTTGACGGGGCCGGGATGCATGATAAGAACATCTTCTTTGGCGTATTTTTTCAAAAGCTCGTTATTAACGCCGAAAAGTGAGGAATATTCCCTCAGATTCGGGAACGGCATATTTTTCTGTCTTTCAAACTGTATCCTAAGCCCCATTACAACATCGGCATTGCTGATAGCCGCAGGTATATCGGAGGTAACGTTTACGCCAAGGCATTTCATGGAATTGCTGACAAGGGTAGACGGCCCCGCAAGCGTAACGTTTGCGCCGAGTTTGGTAAGCCCGAAAGCATTGCTGCGCGCCACGCGAGAATGCGATATATCGCCGAGTATGGTGACATTCAGCCCCTCGAATCTCTTTTTATATTCAAGTATGGTGAAAAGGTCAAGCAGCGCCTGTGTGGGGTGTTCGTTTGAACCGTCGCCCGCATTCACAACGCTTGCCTTGACGTTTTTTGCAAGTATATGCGCCGCACCCGTCAGCTGATGACGTATTATCATAACGTTTATGCCCATTTGGTCAAGCGTCATACCCGTATCTATAAGGCTTTCGCCCTTATTTACGCTGCTGGTGGAAACACCAAGGTCTTTGACCATTGCGCCGAGATAATCGCCCGCAAGCATAAACGACATTTTCGTTCTGGTGCTGTTTTCGTAAAAAAGCGTGACGATGCTGCTTTTTTTTAGCTCCGTACTGCGCAGAGAGGGATCGTCTATCTTCTGTTTCATTTCGGCAGCCAGTTCAAGGATAGTCATTATCTCTTCACGGCTGAGATCGCGCAGACCGAGCAGATCTTTTCTTCGGAACACATTAAAACCTCCTTTATTCAGGGTCATAATAAAAAAGACAATAAAAAGGGTATCAAACTCTTTTCATTGTCTTGTAGAACGAATAACTATAAGATCAAATGCAAATAAGAACGGAAACGATATTGAATTGTGCATGGTATTTGTAATTTACACATAATTGTTCCCTCCTTACTTTTATCTTATAAATTTTATCATCATACAGGCATTTTGTCAATAGCGGGGGACAAAATATTTCAAAAATCTTTGCCATTACATTCTTATCTTAACGGCGTGTATTTTGTCATGCTGTTTAAATGCCAGTTCTCCGCGCGTTTTTTTGTCGTTCATCTGCGCATAGCCCGTTGTGAAAACGGCTTTGAAAGAATCGCCCAAAATGCGTATATGCGTATCCGTAAGCTGTTTTGTGTCGACTTTGTTGAATATCCTTATTGCGTTCAGCTCCTCGTGAGTGAGCGTTTTTTTGCAAATATCGTCGACAAAAAACGTGTCTATGCCGTGTGTTTCTTTGGTGAGGCTGAGCGCGCGTTCGCCGTTGTCATATACGGTAATATATGAGCCTGTTTCGTCATATTTGAGATATACCGTTTTACATTCCACAAGTTTGCTGAGTTCGCAGGCAAATTCCTTTGACATAAATTCGTCGGCGGCGATAACGGCGGTGTATTCGCAGTCTTCAAAACTGCCGACATATATCACTTCGGGCGACATATATTTGTTTATAAGTTCGCCCACGGGTCTATGCGATTCAACGGATAATTTTTTAAGAAAACCCATGGATTCGTCGTCGCCGCCCTTGCCTTTGAGGTTTTTGAAATATTTTTCAAGAGCAAGCGTAACGGAATGTACATTTTTTATCTTCAGGTTTATGGTATGAAAGTAATGCATTAAAGTACCTCTGTATAGTTTTATAAGGTCAATCTTCGTTTTCTGCCAAAAGGTTTTTTATGACTTTCGGTATACAATTTGCGGTATCTCTTGCAAGCACGCCGTATTCGGTGAGTTCCTCGGCTGCATATTCGCCTGCCTTGCCGCAGATGTAACAGCCCAGCACAGCCGCATCTTCGGGCGCAAGCCCCTGAGCGATAAGCCCGGCTATCGCGCCTGTCAGGCAGTCGCCGTTGCCGCCTTTGCTGAGAGCGCTGCTGCCCGTGGTGTTTATATAAATATCGCCGTTTGGCAGGGCAATAACGGTATGTGCGTCTTTAAGCACGGTTATAACGTTAAATTCTTTTGAGAAATTGCCTGCCACCGCTATAAGTTCTTCCGATATGAAGTCGGTGTCAAGCCCCGTCAGCCTTGCCATTTCTTTAAGGTGCGGAGTAATGATACAGGGGGCTTTGAGCTGCCTTAAAATATCCGTCCTGCCCTCCAGTACATTGAGCGCATCGCCGTCAAGTATAAGCGGCACGGACGCCTTCTCGACGACTTTTGAAACAAGGTCGTATATGTCTTTGGTATTGCCCAGTCCGCAGCCCATGGCTATGACCGACATTTCGTCCAATTTTTCGGCTATTGTCTTGAAACTGCCGCCGTAAAGTTTGCCGTCCTTGTCGGGGAGGATATTTGTTACAGCCTCGGGCAGACCGTTGTGTATAACGGTCGCAACATACGGGTTGACGGCTGCCCTTACCAGCCCGCAGCCCGTCCTATAGGCGGCTGTGCAGGCAATAAGCGCCGCGCCTGCCATAAGGTCGCAGCCGGCTATTATCATCGCTTTGCCGAAAGTGCCTTTATTTGTTCTTATGCCGCGTTTCGGAAGAAGTTTTGCAGCCTCTTTATCCGTAAGAGTATAGAAACAGCCCTGTTCATGCTCGTTATCCACGGGCAGAGAGATAGAACCGACAACGAGCTCGCCGACGTGTTCGGCGGCGGGATAGAGCATAAGCCCTATTTTCGGCAGATGAAAAGTGACGGTCTTGTCGGCATATACGGCTATGCCGTGATCCTCGCCCGTGTTTGTGTTTATGCCCGACGGACAGTCTACCGATATAATGTAATCGGCTTTTTCGTTTATAAGCGTAACAAGCATTTCGGTCAGCTCGTGCAGTTTGGTGTGCAGACCCGTGCCGACTATTGCATCTATCACCACATCGGAGGCAAAAATTATCCTTTCAAGCCCGCTGAGATCGGCTTTGTTTTTTACATAAATGATATTTGCTCCGTAAGCGATGAGCGCATTAAGGTTTGTTTTACAGTCTTTTGTCGCCTGTTCGGGGTCGCCGATAAATACGACCGCCGTGTTTATCTCGTCATGGCAAAGCAACTGACGTGCAACGGCAAGCCCGTCGCCGCCGTTATTGCCTTTGCCCGAAATAATAAGCACATTTTTCAGATTTTCTTTAAGACATTCGGTTGTTACCGCAAGAGCGGCGTGTTCCATGAGCAGTATTGAGGGAATACCGCTTTTTTCGGTAGCGATATATTCAATATCGCGCATTTGTTTGTTGGTAAGTAATCTCATATTTCCTCCGAGGGAGCGCAGGTCTATTCGATAACGGCAAAGGCAACTGCCGTGTCTTTGCTGTGGGATATGGAGATATAAATATCCGAGCCGCCTATTTCCTTAAAACGCTCCGAAGCGCCGTTATAGAGAAAACAGAATGGTTTGCCTTTGTTATCCTGCACTATTTCTATATCTTTGGGCGCAAAGCCCATAAAACCCGTGCCGAGCGCCTTTGCAACAGCCTCTTTGGCAGCAAATATGCCCGCAAGGCTGTTGTATTTATTGCCGTGCAGTTTTTTCAGCTCTCTTTCGGTGAATACGCTTTTAAAAAAGCTCTCACGCGCATTTTTTATACGCGGTATCTCAAGTATATCCGTACCTACACCTTTTATCACAGACTTCGCCCCCTTTTATACATAATGCCATATATATAATGATACCACAAACAAAATCATTTTTCCAGCCCTAAATTGAATATTGTAAAAAAATTCTCTTATCGGGTTATCGGTGTTAAGGTATTTCGCGAAGTTTATAAAATCTGAGGTCATATATATCTATGGGCAGACTTTTGTTTGTGTCGGTGTCATACAGCTCGATATATATATCCGAATGCTCGTTCAGCAGCCAATCGGCACTTGCGCCAAGGGGTATGAGCAATTTGCCTTTGTCAAGCATACAGCTCAGGGTATAGGGTTTGCCGTTGTCGAGCCATTGTATGAAAACTTTTTTGTTGATGTTGTAACTTTTGTGCATCAGCAGCTTTTCAAACGAAGGCTGTTCGTAATATGCAAAAGTGAAATTACTGTTGTCAACACGCGCCGACAAGGCGTAGGTCACGTCCTTGTATTTATCGCCAAGGTCGATATACATAAAATCGGCATCGTCACCGGATATTGCGGAAGAAAAACCTATATTTACACCCAAACCGGCAGGTTTGAAGGTACAGTCTGTTTCGACCTTTGTCATAACATCCTCAAGCGTGTCCATAGAATCGCCCATGGACGAAGGCGAGCAGAAATCAATGCTTGTAAGGCTGTCTTCGGGTATGTATTTTTTGTTTCGCTCAATAACTTCGTCAAGCGAAAGACTGCCGTCGTTAGGGACAAAAACTCCGTCTTTTTCCGACCAGACATATTTGCCCGAGGTCAGCAGAAAATTATGTATATAATAATTTGCGACCGAATTATATGCCGTTCCGATGCAAGTCCCGTTTCTGTAAGCCATATCAGCCGCTTCACAAGAAGATTGGTAACCTTTGATCGTGCCGTTTTCCATGACGGAGCCGCTTTTCAGGTCGTTCATAAAATAATGTATGAAAGTGGGATATATCATGGAATAGGTTTTTTCCGGGTCTAGTTCTTTTGTCTTTTCTCTGTAATCCTTTATATTGTTATATATATCCTTCGGTATGAAACAATTGCCGAGTTTCGGCTCGTCGTCGGCGTTTATATAGGTATATTGTTCCGTATTTACATGATATGTGCCTGCGCATCTGTCAAAGGCATTCACAAAGCCGACTTCGGACAGCATACCGGGTACGAAAAGTTCTTTTGCAAAACAAGGCACTATAAACGCTATACAGTAAATAACATATCTTGCCCTTTCTTTGGGTATGTATTTGTATGTCAGTATAATAAGCATTACAGCCGCTGCGGTAAAGACGCCGTCGCTGCGCGCGTATATCGTGTTAAGATTATAGCGCATTGCCGTTGATGTCATGGAAACAAGCATAATTATAATAACGGAAACGCAGAGGCAGAGCCTTTTTGGCTCGTCTGCGACGAGTCTGTTGTTTTTTGTGTGTACACCACCTACACGCAACATTGTTGCAAAGGCAAGCCATAGCAACGTGGCGGGTATAACAAATGTAAGGATATACAAAAATGCAAGTTTAAAAAACATATGCCCGTCAAGATCGCTAAGCAGTTTATCGGGCGGGGTTTGGCCGAAACGTTCCAACCCATCCGCAAGCAGGGTCTGAGAGCCCATTACCTGTATATGCCTGAATGTGCCTATAAGCAGCGGCACGGAAAGCAGCGCAGGGATAAAACATACTATCCATGATATGTAGAATAACGGACGCTTAAGCTGCGCTTTCAGCTCACCCGAAC
>CANRCU010000080.1 GCA_947629215.1 uncultured Clostridia bacterium | reverse complement strand
GAAAAATACCTCGAAAGGCTGCTCATAATGGCAGGAGATATTATTTCAGTACAGAATGACGAGGGCGAACTTATCCGGGCAGTTGTGTACAGCGTCAGCAGAGATTTTCCAAAAAGAACCGTGAAAGCCTTTGATTTCGGCTTTTACCTCAACAAAAATGATATTGTTATCCAATTCAAGGAACAGTCGGTATCGGAATGTTTGAGAACACTTTTCACAAGGCTTAACATTCCCGTTGGCGAGATCTGCGATATGCCTGCAAAGGTGACCGCTGTATATATCAAAAATGTCAGCGAGATCATAAAGGAACTTATAGAGATACAGCAGGGAAATGACGGAAAGAAATATATGTATGAACTGCGAGGAGAAAAAATATATGTTTTCCAATATCCCGAAGAACCGCTTGAATATCTTTTCAAACCTGCCGTAAATGTGGCCGCCTTTGATGTGACACACCGAAAGGCTCATGGTCGGGGCAAGTACAGCCATTCCATAGAAAATATGAAAAACAGCGTTACTGCAGTCATAAATTCCAAAACAACGGGAAATATGCCTGCAGTCGAATATACGGTTTCAGATGCCGAGAATGTTTCAAGGTACGGCTTGTTAAGCGAGAATTACAGCGTGAACTCCGAGGACCTTGAAAACATCAAAAGCCTTGCAGACAACGAACTGAAAGATAAAAACAAGATTGCGAGGGAGTTAAGTATGGACTTTATAGGTAATGACAAAGCACGACCGGGGCGGATAATGCACGTTGTGGATGATTATCTGTGCATAGATGATTATTTCCGCATCACCTCTGTGAGCCATAAGGTCGAGGGTGATATACATACAATGAGCTGCAGTCTCGAATTCGTGAAAGAAAAAGACAAATACACACCAACCGAGGGTGAAGTTATAATTCGTGAAGATGTGACTTCCGAAAACACGAATGCAGCAAGCGAAAGCACAACAAATGCAAACTTCCAAAGTTTGTACTCCACGCTTTCCGAGCAAGTCGGCAAAAGCTATGTATGGGGCGCAACGGGACCGAACTCCTTTGACTGTTCCGGTTTGGTTTATTACTGCTTTAATAAATCCGGGACGAAAACTATCGACCGCTTGACCGCACAGGGCTATTATAATGCCTGCACAAAGGTCAAGGAAAGCGAAAAACAGCCGGGTGATCTGATATTCTGGGCAGACGGCGGCAAGGTCTATCATGTGGCTGTGTATGTCGGTGACGGAATGCAGATAAGTGCCGAGAACTCGAATATCGGTGTTGTTAAGAAAAAGGTAACATCGGGCGTTTACGCTTACGGGAGGTTGTAGCTATGCTCAAGCTGATGAATAAGCTGTATCATAAAGACCAAGTGACCATTGATGTTGTAAACGCGCTCAAGGTAAAAATGGAGCAAGCCGAGGGGAATATAAATGACTTGTACAAACAAATCTTCCTGAACTATGCCACTTGGTATTTGGGCTTTAAAGAAAATGAAATGGGCATCACAAAGCGTTCCGAAAGTTACCTGCAAAGGCGAAATGCAATAAGAACTCGCTTGCTCGGTGTCGGAACGGCCACAAAGGAGCTTATAGAGGGAACGGTCAATGCTATCGAAGGCATAAAAATATCCGTTACTTTAAAAGATATGGCTGTTGTAGTAAACTTCCTTAAGGTCGAAAGCAATGAAGCCCGCGACCTCGCAAAAAGTACACTTGCCGAGATAATCCCGTACCATTTAGACCTTATGTTCATTTTTGAACATATCAAATGGAAAGAGCCTAAGCAGATAACTTGGGCGAAAATGAAAACCTTTACTTGGGGCGAGATAACCGACAGCGTGGAAGGGAGTTTATTATGACATCAATAAAAATTTTATTCAGCTACAACAACAGCGAAAAGGTTGTGGAAACGCCTGTTGTGCCGAATGAACTGCCGGAGATACTCAACGAACTTTCCAATCAGGAATTTGGGACACATACAACAACGGTAACGCTCCTCGGAAATAAGAAACCGAGGAGTTTTTCAATGGAACTGTTCCTGCCGACCAAAAGCTATGATTTTGCCAAAGATACGGGGCTTGAAATATTAGACTTGCTGAAATATGTAGCCGAAAGAAAAATTCCTATGAGAATCGTCATTATTGATGATTTGACGGAACTGCTAAATATTGCGGTTTCCATACAAAGCTACAAATACAAATATGACACCGTGGGCGATATTCGCTGCTCGGTCGAGTTTAAGGAATATATATTTATAAATACAACGGCAGTTTCGGACAGCATTGAAAAGACCGCCGCACCGAGTTTTACGCAGACAGCCGTAACATACAAAGACAAAACAACGGAAATAAAATCACTTAATGTTGAGGGACATTTTCTTGTCAAGGCAAGGGATGTCCTTTCTTTATTGGGAAAATCGGTTGACTGGAATGCAGAATGCAAAAGAGTTATTGCCGATGGGAAACTGCTTGATATACACACCGAGATTTTTGACGGCTCCGCTTATTGCTATGTAAGGGATATTGCTGCGGAAACAGGTGTTGAAGTCGAATACAATGCCGAGGATAAATCCATAAAAATTAAGGAGTAAAAAATGCACCGTTCAAAATGCAAGTATGGATTTTGAAATAATGCATCGGATTTTTTAGAGGGTGATATTATATGAACTATAACGAAGAAATATCGGATATTCAAGCCGACCTGCTTGACGAGATGCCAAGTACCTATTCAAAAATAAAAGGCACTTGGCTTTGGGAGCTGATGAAATCCTTTGCAATAAAAATCTCGGAACTTCTTCAGCTTTTGACAGATACGGCAGGCAAGCTGAATGTTGAAAACTTGCAGGGTGACGAGCTTGACTATTATGTCAAGCAATGGACAGAACTTACCCGAAAAACGGCTCAACGGGCAAGCGGTTATATAACCGCAACGGGCAATGGAACGATATACTCAGGCACAATAGTTGCTGCCGATGACATACAGTTTGAAGTCGTTTCGGATGTTTCCGTAAACGGAACTGCAGCCGTTCCCATTGTGGCCATAAACGCAGGAGCAAGCGGAAATGTTGAATCCGGCAGAGTTACAAAGCTGATAACTTCGAATGCAAATATAAAGTCGATCATAAATCCAAAGCCTATCGAGGGCGGCGCAGATGCCGAGACAGACGATGCACTCCGTGAAAGATATTATCTTCGTCTTTCAATGCCTGCCACAAGCGGCAATAAGGCTCACTATATCCTGTGGGCAACGGAGTGTGCGGGTGTCGGCGGAGCAAAAGCTACAAGGGATGCAAACGTAAACAATAAGGTCAACCTTTATATCTGCGGCAATAACGGAGAAATGGCAGACAGCACCACAATTAAAACTGTACAAAATTATATTGATCCTAATAAAAACGGTGACGGTTCGGGAACTGCTCCCATAGGTGCGATATGCGAGGTGTTCGGTGCAGGAACTAAGGCTGTGAATATAACGGGAACGGTCGAGTTGGATAATACGCAGTCGGCAGATTCGACCTTGAATTGTGTTAAGGCTACAATTACCGGGTATTTTTCCAAGATAAATTTCAAGACTACAGAACTCAGTTATGCAAAGCTGCTGAATATCGCCATAAGCTGTGAAGGCGTTTCTGATATAACGGGGTTTAAGATAAACAACGGCTACAAAAATCTCACTTGCAATGAGACCGAGATTTTTATTTTAAATAATTTCAACATGGATTCATATTAAAATATGAATCCGAAACAAAGAAGCGAAAATGCGCCTTTTCAAGTCGGATTTTCGCACTGGAGGTGATTTAATGTGAAAACCACAACAAACTTAGGCTTGAAAAAGCCCGATTACACCGATGCGGCGGATATTGCCGTTATCAACGAAAATATGGATAAGCTGGATGCCGCCGTTGAAGAAAAAGCAGATTTGGAACATACCCACACCAAGTTTGACAACGATGTGCAGATAGCAAATGGTAAGGCTCTGACTGCCCAAACCATCAAGGGAAACACGGGGCTTTCCATTGAAGCTGATACTACCATAAAGGGTAAACTTGATGTTGAGGGCAGAAGTTTCTTTAAAGCCGATACCATAACAAAAAGGTTATATCCCGAATCGGGCGGCACACACGACATCGGCACCAACGCTATGCGTTACAATGTCGGTTACTTCAAAAAGATAAACGCAGAAGAACTTGAAGGTTTGAGCCTTACAGACATTGACGGAAATGAGGTGCGTTTGGTAAACAAAAGTGCGCAATCCGAGGGCTATTTCTTTTTGGTGAACTGGCGCTATACGGGTTATGACCGCTTTGTTATCGGCTATCATCCGTATTCCGAGGACGAAACGGCCGTACACTTTTTTGAATATATAAATACAAACGGCTATCTTAACTCGCTTGTTGGTTTCCGTGTCGGCGGTAAAAATGTTCTTACCGAGGACAGCATTATTCCGTTAAGCAAAGGCGGCACCGGGGCAACGACTGCTGCCGGGGCAAGAACAGCTCTCGGTCTTGGAACGGCGGCAACAAAGGGTGTGTCTGCATCCGTTTCGGCTTCAAGCGACAATCTTGTTACAAGCGCGGCCGTGTATGCCGCTTTGAAGGCTTTGAATATCAATAACCGCACACACATTGTAATTGCGGCACACGATACGAAAAATCCTCTCAAAGCCAATGCGGATTATACTTGTACTTCCACAAATGCAAGCGAGGTCATTAAGCAAGCAATTGATGCGATAGGTCAGGGCGGCAAGATCGAACTGCTTGACGGAACTTACAACCTCGACTATGAGGATGACCAGATCGTTATCAACAAAGCCGGAATAACCATAGAGGGTGCAGGCTATCACACCGTAGTGAAACAGCCTATTGACTCATACTACGGCGAAGCAAAATTCGTTTTCAAGATAACTGCGCAGAATGTATCTATCAAAAAAATGATGATATGCGATGCTGTGGTAACATCTCCGGTTTCTATGATATACCAAGAAGCGGACGGCGCATCTTATGAGGAGATTTTCTTCATTTATAACGCATCGGAAAGCACCTGCGAGAACGCCTGCATTGAGGGTGCAAAAACCTGCAATTATACCCGAATACAAAACTGCCGAGTGTATAAAGGCTTTAATGTCGGTACAAAGGCAATGTTCGACTTCGCATCCTGCACAGGCTTCTGCGGCGTTATCGGAGCGAATATCTCCAGCGGCTACAACGATATAACCATTCGCTTTGCAAACGAAACACACAAAAACAATACGGCACTTTACGGACACGCAGGAATTACAATAAAGATTGGACGTGATGACTGATGAAAGACGATACTTTACATTATTTGATCTCAATTTTGGGTGCATTGCTGGGCTGGATGTTCGGACAGCTTGACGGCTTTATGTACGCTCTTATCGTTTTTGTTGCAACGGATTATATTACGGGAGTCATGGCGGCGGCAGTCGAGAAAAGGCTTTCAAGCGAGGTCGGTTTCAAAGGCATTTGCCGGAAGATAACCATTTTCCTTTTGGTCGCTCTGGCGAACATAATAGATGTAAATATCATCAAAAGCGGCAGCGTTGCAAGAACGGCTGTCGTTTTCTTTTATATCTCAAACGAAGGTCTTTCCATAGTCGAAAATGCCGCAATCCTCGGCTTGGAAATACCCGATTGGTTCAGGCAGATGCTCAAGCGTATCAATGAGGAAGAAGAGCCTAATGTAGAAATACCTCCGCATGAACTGCCGGACATCGAACCGCCAAAAGATGATGAACCCAAAGACGAACCAAAAGAAGATGAAAAGAAGGAGGAAAACGAAAATGGAGATAAAGAAAAATCTGACAAACCAAAACTTTAATGCAGGCACCGAATCCCGTATTAAATACATCGTTATACACTATACGGCAAACAACGGCGATACCGCTTGGGGAAATACCAATTACTTCAAGCAGTATCGCGGTGCTTCGGCACATTACTTCGTGGATGAGGACAATATCTATCAGTCCATAGAGGATAAGAACATCGCATGGCACGTTGGTGCAAACACATATTTTCACAAGGAATGCCGCAACAATAACAGTATCGGCATTGAACTTTGCTCATATATCAACAGCAATGGCAAGTATGATTTTAAGCCTAAGACTGTGGATAATGCCGTATGGCTCACAAAAATGCTTATGAAGAAATACGGTGTTCCTGCGGCAAACATTATAAGGCACTATGATGTTACGCATAAGATATGCCCGGAACCGTATGTGCGCGATACTCAGGCTTGGAATGCGTTTAAAAAGCGTTTGACCGAAGATACAGCAGAACCGGTAAAGGTAAAGGAGGATGACGAAATGGTCGAAACCATAACTGTAAAGATAAACGGCAAAGATTATAATGCCGCAAGAATTCTCAAAAAAAATAAAAACTACATTGCCATAAGCGACTTGGAACAGGCAGGCTTTGTGATCGGCTATGAAGAAAAAACAAAAGTACCGAGCATCACAAACGAGCCGAAGGAACTGCATCTCACCGTAGACGGCAAGGAAACCTCGGTCGAGGCAGTCAACATCAACGGCAGCAATTACATCCCCATCAGAAGCCTTGCGGCCGCCACAGGCAAGTTTGATGTGGATTTCAAGGACGGTAAAGTTATTGTAAACACAAAATAAAATCATATATGCCCACGGGAGAGGTTATCTTTTGTGGGCATTTTTTATTAAACGGAGGATTGTATTATGTCAGAAGCGGTTAACAAGATTTATTCGGAAGAAGAACTTAAACAAAATATAAACTATTATATGGCTCACAAATTGTCGGAATTACTGCTTGAACGTGGACTTATTTCCTTGTCGGAATTTACCAAATTAGAAGAACTCAACCGTCAAAGTTTCTACCATTTATGGCTTGAGTTAATGCCAAATTTAGTTGATAAACAAGCGGTTTTGAGCTAATATCGGATACTGACAGGGAGGTGATAAAATGAGAAAAGTAACTAAGATAGACAGCAGTATAAGTGCAATAAAATCTAAATTAAGAGTTGCTGCTTACTGCCGAGTTTCTACAGACAGTGACGCGCAACTTGAGAGCTTGGAAGCTCAAAAGGCCCATTACAAAAGGTATATTACATCAAAATCGGAATGGGAATTTGTAGGGCTTTACTATGACGAAGGAATTACCGGAACCAAAAAAGATAAACGTCCCGAACTTAAACATTTGATATCGGACTGTGAATCCGGCAAGATAGATCTTATAGTTACAAAGTCCATAAGCCGCTTTTCAAGAAATATAACCGATTGCTTGGAGCTTGTAAGAAAATTACTCGATTTAAATGTTTCTATTTATTTCGAGAAGGAAAACATAAACACAGGTTCTATGGACAGCGAACTTTTTCTTTCAATTTTGAGCAGTATGGCCGAAGAAGAATCGGTTTCTATATCAAAAAATCTAAAGTGGTCAATAAAAAATCGCTTTAAAAACGGAACTTATAAAATAATTTATCCGCCCTACGGATACGAATGGAACGGCGAAATAATGAGTATAATCACGGAACAGGCCGAAATTGTAAAACGAATTTTCCGTGAATACCTTTCGGGTAGCGGAACAGATGCTATAGCGAAAAGGCTGAATACCGAGCAGGTGCCTACCAAGAGAGGAAATGCAAAATGGTCTGCGGGTACGGTTCGTGACATCATTGTAAACGAAAAATATACGGGTGATGTTATTTTTCAAAAAACATATACGGACAGCCAATTCAACAGGCATTCCAATAATGGGCAGAAAGATATGTACTATATGGAAGACCATCATGAGCCGATAATAAGCAGAGAAGATTATGAAAAAGCTAACCTTCTTCTCGAACAGCATTGCAAGGAAAAGAGTCTTGAACGAGGGAGCGGAAAATATCAGCGAAGATATACCTTTTCAGGAAAAATAGTATGCGGTGAATGTGGTGACATTTTTAAACGCCGCATTCATGACAGCAAAGGCAATAAATATGTTGCTTGGACCTGTAAAACACATATAAGTGATAAGAACCGCTGCTCAATGCAATACATTAGAGATGACGAACTAACAGCGGCATTTATAAGAATGACGAATAAGGTGATTTACGGCTATAAAATCATTTTCTTTCCATTGCTGGATTTTTTACAGAAAAACAGCGGTGATTCAAGTCTGATAAGAATTCAGGAATTGAAAGAACTGCTTGAGCGTAATACGGAACAAAGGAAAACTCTCACGAGGCTTATGACAAAAGGTTATATAGACAGAATTATTTTCAGTAAGGAAAACAACAATCTCCTTCTGAAGGCTGAAAACTATAGGAAAGAAATAGAAATAATTAATAAAAATGTTGACGGTGACAGCCTTATGGTAAGCAAAATAATAAAGCTGATCCATTTTGCCGAAAACACCACTACTCAGATCGATTTCAATGCTTCTTTTTTTGAAAACCATGTAAAGCGTATAATAGCATATTCCCGTAATGAAATAGGCTTCGAAATGAAATGCGGTCTGATTTTTAAGGAAAGGATGTGAGTATATGGGACACACCCCTTTAGGCTATAAAATAGAAAACGGAGCTGCTGTTATAGATACGGAAAACGCCGAGAAAATAAAAAGGATGTTTGAACTTTATCTATCGGGGCTTGGATTATCTCAGGCTGCAAACTCAGTCGGACTTAATAAGTACCATTGCACGGTTAAGAAAATGCTTAAAAATAAGAAATATATTGGTGATGACTTTTACCCCGCAATAGTTGAGGCAGAAACTTTTGAAAAGGTACAAAAGGCATTATTAGATAGAGATGCAAAAGCAAATCAAGATGGCAATTTATCTATA
>CANRCU010000079.1 GCA_947629215.1 uncultured Clostridia bacterium | reverse complement strand
CATATTAAATGCTACCGTTTTCCTATACTTAATGCAACTTTTTACTGCAGTTGCATTTACTTTGAGAATTTATGTTATAATATCTTTGACTTAATGCTTTCATTATATTACGCCGATGGTCGTTTTGGAATATCATAGCTTATGCTCTATTCATTATACATACGGTAATACGGGTCCTGCCTGTTTTCTGTTTAATCTACCTAAAAAATCGTAAAGAACCGGTCAATACAATTATTTGTGTCATAATGGTATTACAATTCCGGATCGAGTGTGGTAACATTGTACACCGAAAGGTGGTAAATTACTGTGATAACTACATTTTTTTATTGGAGAGAGGGATGAAAAATGAAATACGGATATGCACGAGTATCGACCAAAGAGCAGAACGAGGACAGACAAATAGCGGCTTTAGTGGAATACGGTGTTCCGATGCGTTACATATATATTGACAAGCAAAGCGGAAAAGACTTTGAGCGGGATAATTACAAAAAAATGCTCGGCAAACTGAAAAAAGGGAAGATAGTTGTTGTTAAAAGCATTGACAGGCTGGGGCGTAATTATGAGGAGATAACGGAACAATGGCGGTATATAACCAAAAAAATAGGCGCGGATATAATTGTTTTGGATATGCCGTTGTTGAATACGACCATACATAAAGACCTTTTGGGTACTTTTATAAGCGACATAGTTTTGCAGCTGTTAAGTTTTGTTGCGCAGAACGAACGCGAAAATATACGTCAAAGGCAAGCCGAAGGGATAGCGGCAGCCAAAACAAAGGGTGTAAGATTCGGCAGACCTGCCGTATATGCCCCGAACGAATACGCCGAGATCATAGAAAAATATCGTATGAAAACAATAGACCGGCAAACAGCGGTGTCGATGATAGGCTGCTCGACGGCAACTTTTTACAGAATGATAAAGGAGATAGAAGGGGAAGAGGAGTTATAAAATATTGACAAAATTCTCATAATCTATACTTTTTGAGAATGAAATTTTTTTATAAATATATAACATAACCACAATATAATTATAAACTGTTTTTGTGAAAATGTCAATATATTACAACAAAATTTGACATAAAAATTTATTCTCAAAAAGTATGCCTTTTGAGAAAAGAGTAAATCAAACATCAAGGAGGATCAAATATGAAAGAAGAAAAAAATTACAGTGGGGAAATTAAAAGAGTAGATCCGGATATACTGGAATCGGTAAGTGGATTAAATAATCTGATAAATACAGCAAACGAAACGGTAATCTTTTTTTCGGTACTTGTATTGATTTTTTTGGCAATTTTAGGTGCTTGTTTGGGCGGTATGGCGTCGCACGCAGTGGTTGGCATAGCTATAGGTATTTTAGGCGGCGTAATTTTTATAGCCTTCATGAAAGTGTACAGTGACTATATTATTTTACAATATAGAATTGAAAGAGATAAAATATCGGAGGCTTATCGCGCTGCTGAATACCTGAAGATTCAAACAGAAATATTAAACGAAAGTCGTAATAAAGTGACCGAACAAGAATTATACAATAATGGTTTGCCAAAAATGTAAAGGAAGAAAATAATGGAAAGATACAGTATAATAAATTCCAATAGTCAAAAAGAATGGCTTGCCGGCTGTCCTGTTAAAGTCGAAAAATATAATATCCTTATGGATAATCTTGCAAAGCAAAATGTTGTTCAGATAAAATTTTTTGCATTGGGAAACAAAAGAATAAAGTCTATATGGGTAGATATACTTTGTTATGATGATAAATCAGAATATATAACCGGTGTTTCGGATGTTTTGTATACAAATCTTGAAACAACAATGAAAAGAAGTTTTGGTGATGAGCAGCCGGTTCCAATAGAGTCTAAAAAAATTTCGGGAATAAAAGTTATCATAAAAAAAGTTGATTTTGTTGATGGAAGTATTTGGAATAATGACAATAGCGATATTGGTATAATACCGCCCGAACAGGCGGATGCAAAAATTTTTTTTGGTAAATTATACGATCAATTTTTTATAGAAACAAAAAAGGTAAGGGCAAGCAACATTAAAGTTTTAAATGTCACAGACAATTTCTGGCAATGTACCTGTGGTCAGACAAATTCTGTAAATGATGAAAACTGTGTTGCTTGCGGTGCGAATATTTTTAGACTGGCTCAAATATCCGATAAGGCTTATCTTGAGGAAGAAAAGAATATCAGGATGGAGAAAGAAAGAAAGGAGAGAGAGCAACAGGCAAAAATACAAGCGGAAAATGAAAGGCTTGCAGCAGAAAAAGCCGAGAGAGAACGTATAAGGGCGGCTAAATTAGCGGAGGAAAGAAGAATTGCCGCCGAGAAAAGAAAGAAAATAATAATAAGAACGGTAGGAATAGTTGCTGTTTTGTTTATATCGTTTGTTTGTGTAAACAATATTATTAAGTTTTTTATGTATAACGGCGCAATAAAAGCTATGGAAAGTGCCAAATATGATAAAGCGATAGAAACTTTTGTTAAATTGGATTCTTTTAAAGATTCGACCGATAAAATACTTGAAGCAAAGTATTTAAAAGGCGAATTATTTATAAAAAACGGCGAATGGGATCAAGCAATAAATATATTTACAGAATTGGGTGATTACAATGATTCTGCCGATAAAATAAAAAAAACAAAGTATTTGAAAGCTGATGATTTTTCCAAAAGTGAAAATTTAGAAAATATTACAGAGGCTATACACATTTATATAGAGTTGGACGGATATAATGACAGTGAACAAAAGATAAAAGAAACTTACTATAAACTTGCTGTTGTAGAATATAATTCCTATGATTTTGCAAATGCCGCCTCCCATTATAAGTTATGCGGAGATTACAGCAATGCCGCAGCAATGAGTATATCGGCTGAAAATCAAATTAAACTTACGGAGGCTGCTAATTATTATAATGACGGAAACTATAAGGAAGCAATAAATCATGTTATAAAAATACTTGGAGTTGCAAGTGCAAATCCGAAAGTGGCAAGTGCAAATGAAATATTGGAATGGTCAAAACAGAAAATATACACACAAGTTATAAGCGGTAAAATGGATTATTCGAATATGATAAATGATCTTGAATACCTTGCAAAGTATAATTATAAAGATAGCAATCAAAGATTGGAAAATATAAAAAATAGATTTAAGAACATTTCAGGAACTTATTATGATGGGTTTATAAGAGTGTGGCAAATAGAGGCAGATTATAAAACCAATATGGTGTATCATAGATTTGTAGTTTTAGATATTTCAGGCAACAATGATATAATTCTTATGGATGATAGTAGTCAACTATTATCAACAGGTGGAACGTATGGTTCTTTTAGACCCAGTGAAAGTAGTGATGAGACGGTGAATTTATATAGTGGTTATTTAACGGATGATGGAGAGACTTACATAAAGCAATCTTAATTATAATAAGATAGGAAGTGTTACAAAATGACAAGGTTTTTCAAGTGGAATGAGTTTGGCAAGTTGAAAACAAGTGCGGATATAAGCGGTTATCTTCCCGGCAGAGAGTTTCGACATGATAAATTTTGCCATTATACCAATCTAAAAGCAATAGATAACATTTTGGGCAGTATGTCGTTTCATATGTCAAATGTATCTGCATTTAATGATTTTTGTGATAAAGAACAATTTGGCAATGACATAGAACAAAGATATTATTATTCATTATGTTTTTCCAGCGGAATTAACGAAAATCTTGCATTATGGTATTTATATGCAGGTATGCGAGGAAATGGGGGTCGAATTGTTTTAAAAAGTACATATATAAAAAAATTGATCAAAGAAAGTTTATATTCATTATCTGTAATAGAAAATGGTAAAATTGTACATATAAAAGAAAATCTTGAAAAGGATAAGGATTTTAAAATAACTTTTAGAGATATAATATACTTTCAAGATTCGGAACATAATGGTATTACAGACCTAAAATATAATACTATGACAAATCACATATTTTCTACAAAAGAATTTGATTTGTATAGAAGGCAGAATGTAGGCTTTCAGAAAAATCTTATATGGTATTATGAAAAAGAAACAAGGCTTTTGATAGAGATATTATCCACTGAATTAAAGAAAAAAATAGATACGGTTTTTGAACAAGATAGGGGTTCTGTAAAGGTAATTTTAAACTTTAAATATGATGTTTACAGTAATATTTCTATAAACTTCGCCCCTGAAATAAACTGTATTGATATGGAATATTTAACCAAAAACTATAAAAATATAAGTGATTTATTAGTATTGACTTCAAAAGTAAATCTTAGTAAATATCATGGTAAAGTAAAAATGGACTTGTGCGCCAAATGCAACAAAGATAGTAAGACTACGGACAAATAAAAGAAACTAATAATAAGCAATACCGCCGATCGTTACGGAAAGGCGGTATTATTTATAAGTACGGAATTTACTTTTTCTGTTCCGTTCCCTCTTCGGCAGCAACAAGGTTTTTGAGCCTGTTTAATGTTACCTTTGTTTCGGCTGTTGTTTCGCCAAGAAGGCTTGCTATCTGTTGGGCAACGGTCATCTGTTTATCGATGACTTTCTGTGCCATATCAAGCGATTCATGCCGCATTTTGCTTAGAGCCTCAAGGCGTTTTTCCTCTTCGGTTATATCTTGTATTATTGCGACAGCCATATTCCTGTCCTGCGCGTATACAATTGTTTGCTGCGTAACTATGCCAAGCTCGTCATATCTGACTTTTTTATCATAAATACTGGTCTGATTATATATTACATTCTGAAAATCTGATGTATCTATAAATTCATACAGCTTTTTGTTTATGGCGTCGTTGCGTGATGTTTTGAAAAGACGCTGAGCCGCTACATTAAATTCTTTTATATTCATGTTTTCGTCAACGGCGATGATATAATTGGGTGTGAGCGAAAGCGTTACATTCGCCATTGTCTGGTTGATGTCGGTCATATACGGCAAACAGAGATAAAGATCGGCTTTGCCCTGATAAACGGCTATTGCTTTTTCACGGCAGGTGGAATAACCGCAGCTTCCGCAGTCAAGCTCTTGCGCTTTGGTATATTTGCCTATTCTGCCGAGGATATATCTTATTTCGGTCTCGGTCGGCATTTTTACATCAACGGGTTCGGGTATGAACTCTTTTTTTATGTCTATGTCGGTCTTGATAGGTCCTGCCGTTGCGGCGTCGGCATATTCCTTTATATCGAGCCTGCCTTTATAATTGCCTGATTTGGATATTGGCATGAACGGTCCGTGTACACAGCCGCCGTAGCAGGCGTTCGCCTCGACAAAAACATTGCTTACCGTGCCTGTTTTCAATTCGTCCAGAATGTTGTTGATATTTGCAAGACCGCTGACGGACAACAGGTCGTAATTGCCTGCACGTTCCGTGCCTGTTTCGCCCTTATAATTTTTTATAAGGTCGTATATCATACCGTCAACTATCGGATAAGCGCGCGAATAAGATGAGCTGCGCTCAAAATCTTCTTCGGGCAGGTCTTCAAGTGTTATACGCCTTTCGTTAAAAAGCCCGATAAGCTCGGTAAATGTGAGCATACCGTCTATATAGGGCGTATGGTCTATCTCGCCTAATTTTGAAAGGCAGGGCCCTATAAAAATAACGGTGATGTCGCTGCCGTATTCCCGTTTCATAAGTTTGCCGTGTATCTCAAGCGGCGACATAACGGGCGCCATATATTGTATAAGTTCGGGATAATATTTGGTGATATAGCTGTTGACGGTCGGGCAGGCGGTCGAGATTATGTTTTTCATTTTGTTTTCGGCTATAAGTTTTGAATAAGCCTGCGTCGTTACCGAGGCGGCGAGAGAAGTTTCCTCTATGTGTTCAAAGCCGAGTTTTTTAAGCGCAGCAGGCACTTTTTTGTAATTTGCGCCGAAAGCCGCAACAAAACTTGGGTCGAGAGATACGAACACACGGCTGTTTTTATCGTCGAGCTTACGCCTTATGCTCACGGTGTCGTTTATAATGCTTTTGGCTTTCTGCGGACAGGTCGTGATGCATTTTCCGCAGAGTATACAGGCATCTTCCAATATGACTATACGGTCGTTTTCATATTTTATGGATTTGACATGACAGTTTTTTATGCACCTGTAACAGTTTTTGCAATTTGCTTTTCTTACGTTTATATAACTCATATCATACCTCTTTAAGCTCAGTCGCCTTTACGGTCGTCGAGCAGTTTGCTAAGCTCTACCATAAAGCTGTCTATATCCTTGAATTTGCGGTAAACGGACGCAAAACGCACATATGCCACATCGTCAAGCTCTTTCAGCCTGTCCATTACCATTTCGCCAAGTTCTTTGCTGGATATTTCTTTGCGCATAGAACCAAGTACCTCGGATTCTATATCCGTTATCATAGTTTCTATCTGGTCGCGCGATACGGAACGCTTGTGACAGCTTTTAAGTGCGCTTCTGAGCAGTTTGTCACGGTCAAAATTTTCGCGCCTGTTGTCGGATTTGATGACCGTCAGCGGTATCATATCGACCCTTTCGTATGTTGTGAAACGCTCGTTGCAGTTTTCGCACACACGGCGGCGGCGAATAGCCGAATTATCTTCCATAGTTCTGGTATCTATAACTTTTGTATCTATATTTCCGCAAAAAGGACAACGCATAATTACCTCCGAAAAAAATAAAAAATACTACCTTACTGATTTTATTATAATATATTTTATGAAAAAAAACAAGTGATAAAAATTTTTGACGAAAATAGTATATGCAGGCATTATTCCGCCGTCGAAAAATTATTTTATATCGCTTACATATTTTTACAAATTTCGGTCTACATATTTGTTATAATTGCGATATAAAAACGGAGGAATTTACAATGGATGCAAAAATAAGTACAGGAAATACCAAATTATTATTCGCCACAGCCTTGCATATATTTGCCGCATCTGCCTTTTTTATGGGCAGAGTGGTCTTGTTTGACACTATAGATCCCGTGATATTGGGCTTTGTCGGGACATTGTGCTTTGAAAATTGTTTTTTGACGGCAATATTGTTCGCTGTGCTTGGGCTGGCAACAATTTACAGCAGAATATATATTGCGCGTTATATAATAGCCCTTGCGATATTGATGATGTTTACATATATAGCCTCTCTCAAACATATAAAACCGTCATCGCTGAATAAAAGCGTGCTGTGCGGGCTGTCTATGCTGACGGGCGGTATCCTGTTTTCGGTGTCGGAAAAAATAACGCTGTTTTACGGTGTGCTTGCCGTTCTTGAAGGTCTGCTCGCAGGCTTTATCTGCTATATTTTTGACAGCGCCGTGCAGATGATATTTATGAAAACGCCCAAACATACTTTGGAAAGTGAAGAACTGCTAAGCCTTAGCCTTATAATATGCTGCATTATCTCGGGTTCGGCAAATTTCAATATGGGTTATACGCCGCTCAGCCTTTATCTTATGCTTGTTTTTATTTTTCTGCTTTGCTGTAAGTGCGGTTTCAGCCTAAGTATAAGCGGCTCGGCGATAATGGGGCTGGTGACCGTTTTCAGCAAGATAGGCGACGCGTCGGCAATGCCCGTGCTGATAGTGGGTAGTATCTTTGCGACGGTGCTTTCAAAAAAACATAAGCTGCTCACCGCCGTGGGCTTTGCGATGGGCGCTGTGCCTATGGCATGGTACAAACAGCCGCAGTTTATAAATATCGGCAATCTTATTGCCCTGATATTGGCAGACCTGACACTTGTTTTTATACCGGACAAGCTGTATTTTGCCATTTCCGCGCCTATCGATACGGGTATAAGCCGTTCCCTTGAATACGGCGCTCTTATAAAAGAGATAACTTCGACAAGGCTTAAGAGCTTTTCACGCTCGTTTTCGGGGCTGTCAAAAGCGCTCGGCAGAGTATCGGCTGAAAGAAAAAGTCCGCCGCTGTCCAAAGATATGGCTGTTTTGGCAGATGATATTGCGGCAAAAGTCTGTACGGAATGTAAATACAGCAAATATTGCTGGGAAGAACGTTTCAATTTTACCTATGGTTCGGTGCTGGATATTTTAAAGACTTTTGAAAAAAACGGTGCTGCGGATATGAACGATGTTCCCGCCATATTCCGCAGGGATTGTATACATATAAGGGAAATGCTTGCCGAAATTATACATATGTACGAGATAAGAAGCATAAACAATATGTGGCAGAAAAGAATAGCGCAAAGCCGTGATATGTTGAGCTGCCAAATATCGTCAATAGCCGAGCTTGTTAAAAAATTGTGGCACGACCTGGATATAGGGCTGACATTTGATAACAAAAAAAGCAAAGAACTTTTCGATGAGCTTGCAAAATATCCGTATAATGTAAAAAATGCCGTTGTATATACCAACAGCGACGAAAGGACCGAGGCGGTCATAACGCTTGACAACTGTTATGGCAGAAACAGCTGCGCAGGGAATATAATACCGCTTGTGAGCCGTATTTTGGGTGTAAGAATGTCGCGCAAAGATAACGGCTGCAATATAAACGAAAACAACTGCTGCCGTTTGCATCTTTCCGAAAGCGAAAAATTCCGTATAACGGCTTTCGGGATAAGCATACCGAAAGATAAGGTCTGCGGCGACAGCTATACAAATACACATTTTGAAAACGGCAAATATCTGCTTGCCATTTCGGACGGAATGGGCTGCGGAAATGCTGCGCATGAGGAAAGCGCGGCGTCGATAGAACTGTACGAAGAATTTATGTCGGCAGGCTTTGAGCGTAAAATGGCTATAAATATGATAAATTCCGTACTGCTCATGCGGGCAAGGGAGGATATTTTTTCAACGCTCGATATATGCACGATAGACTTATACAGCGGTATCTGCGAGTTTGTGAAAATAGGCGCGGTCGCAAGTTTTATTGTGCGCGGAGGAAAAGTTGAAAAAATACAGGCGTCGTCGCTGCCTGTGGGGATATT
>CANRCU010000078.1 GCA_947629215.1 uncultured Clostridia bacterium | reverse complement strand
TCTTCAAATTTATCCGTATTTTCTGCAACGCTGATAAGCCCGCCAAGGCTTGAGTCGCTGTCAGATGACGACACATAAATCAGCACGCCGCACATTTTCACTTCTCCGTTTCCGCCGATTTCGCTGTAAATTTTCTCCCGGATTGAAGCCGCGCTGTAACCGCATACGTTGGAAATCTCGCGGATAAACAAATGCGAAAAAGTGTGCAGCATAACATAAACCTCTGAAAAAGAATCCAGCGTAAATTTGCTGTCCTCCATGGCTTTTCGCATTTCAACATAACGCGCGGAATTTTTGTTTTTCCATTCTGACACTTTGTCAGTATTGAACCTGATAAAAATTCCTTCTCCTGTAAGTTCAACCGCAGGAAGCCACGTTTTCTTATACCGAGATATAGGAACAGGATTTTTTTCGCTGCGGATAATTCTTGTAAAACCCGTGAAAGCCTGCGTTACTGTAAGCCTGTCCACCACCGCGATTTGCTCAAAATAAGGCTTGTACTTTGCGGGAATCTGAACGGAATATGACGAAAAATTATCCGCATTTTGATTTTCCGCTTTGGAAAGAACAGCATATTCGTCGGATAAAACAGACAATTCCGTGCGGCGGTTTTTCTGCTCGGCAGCCTCTTTTACTGCTTTCCACGAACGCAGAATTTCATCGTTGGAAATATTATTCTCGTTAAGTACCTGCCTTATCGCATATACGATTTTATCTTCTTCAACGACTTTTAATACGCCGTAATTTTTCTGAATACAATTAACCGCTTTTTTGCTCCAAGGTGGAATAAGCAGTGCGGATTTGGTTATAGGAAAATAAACTCCCGAGGAAGAACGCAACCTTGCGTGCATTTTCTCCCCGCAGCCATACTTTGCATTTGCAAGCGGGTCTTTGAAATGCGGATGCTTGCAGGTGCAGTTAAAATCCGCGAGAGCGTTTCCCGAAAATACCTGCACCATGCTTCTTGTTGCCTTGCATTCGGTGCATTCAAGGCGAAGGCTGTCAATATCCGTCCTGTTATAGATATTTACCATTTTTATTCTCGGGGATTTTTTCCCCGACGGGCAAGACTTTCCGCTATGCACCCACCAATCATACGGGAAATCGTCCATATGCCCGTTTGAACACACGACAATAAAACGAGAGGCGTTTAGATTATTTCCGCATTGTGGGCATTTGTGGCGGTTTTTTACGTCTAATTCCTGAAAATCATAAATATTTCCGCAGCGCGAGCAGTGCAGCTTTTCGGGGAAAATATACGAAGCAATATTCCGACCTTTTGAAAAACCGTTTGTGCTTTGTGAAGTTCTCGGCATCAGAAAATATTCCGCGCCCGTAATAACGGAAAGATTTTCGTTGAACAACTTCCTGTTTTCAACTTCCTCGATGTTGTCGGGATTATAATCCCAGTCGTCCGTAGAACCGATAACTACTGTGTCGTCTTTAAAATCGACAATTGAACCAACGCCGAAAGTTGTGATAATCTGCGTTTTTCGTATATCGCCTACAAGAATTTTTTCACTCGAAAATTTTGAAATACTTCCGTTACTGCCGGCTGGATTTTTTCTGAACTTGGGAATTGCCATTCTTCTCCCCCTATCTCTTTACAAAATAAACATTCGCTGTCGCTTCAACATTTCTCACGGAATTCAATATTGTCGGTATGTCCGAACCGATTTGATTATCGGCGCTGCGGAACAATGCATTATCTTCATTGCGATAATCCGAAAAAACCAGCGTATTCGGCAGGCTTTTTGCAAGAGCCTCCCAGCAATCTAAATAATAATCAAGCCACTCCTCCGCATAACCTGCGTTACGGGGTTCAACCGCGCGGACGCGGTTTAATATGCTTTGTTTAACGCGCTCTACGTCGCTGTCGCTTCTTGTAAATATACGTGCGCTGTCGTTTGAATTGTATTTGGGAACAGTATGCCTTACAACAGCCATCATAGCGCAGTGCAAAGCCTTTTCTATCGCCCGCGGAGAATATGAGGTAACGCTTGACGCTTCAACGTATTTATAAAATGTGCTGTGATAATAGCAAAACTGCTCGTAATAGGATTTGTCTCTTGCCCGCATACCGTTGTAAACGGGGATAACAAAACCGGGATTAGTTCTTCCGACGCGGCTTGTTGCCTGAATGTATTCCGAATTGGATTTCGGCTGTCCGTAAACGCACATAACCCCTAACCTGTCAATATCTATGCCCACAGACAGCATATTTGACGCCATGACATAATCAAAGCAATCGTCATCGGTGAATTTGTTGGAAAGCCGCTCGAGCACCGCCTTTATTTCCTTTGCGGAATTTCGGCTTGTAAGCTCGTTATTTTTGAAATATGACGGAATATCGGCATTTGCACAATCCACCTTCATATTGACGCTTTCGGCTTCTTTTTTGAACTTGTAATTTACAAGATATTTTATCTCGGCGTTCATACGGTCCGAAACGATAATTGAATTTGAGCCGAGTTCTTTCAGCGAATTGAAATATCCTACATATGTATAAAACTGGTCGACAACTTCTGCGGGCTTGCCATTGAGCCTGTACAAATGTTTCATAAATGTCAGCAGGGCGAAAATTTTTATAAGCATTTCCGACGTTCCCGAGCCTATTGAGCACACGCCGAGATAGGTTCTTGCGGGACGCTTTGACTCGTCGGCTTCCACGGCAAAAAACGAATCCGCGTGCGACAATCCGCTCGGAGGGAACTGAATCATATTCCTGTTATAGAGTATCTTTATTTGATTGTCGGCATTTTTTACAGTTGCGGTTGAAGCGATTATTTTAGGTGCTTTTCCATAGTGTCTGCAGATATTTTCAACCGCTGTTTCGTAAATTCCCGTGATTGAGCCGAGAGGTCCGGAAATCAAATGAAGCTCGTCCTGAATTATAAGCTCGGGCGGTTTGCAGCCGTTTGCTCCAAACAAATTCCCCGCTTTTTCCTCCCAGGTTATTCTTGCAAATTTATCAACCGTACTTAAAACAAAAGTTGGCGCAACGCGGTAAATATCGTCGTCAACCACATAAATCGGCAAATGGCTGTGAAATTCGCAGCCGGGATTATTACAGCAGGAAATATTCATTCCGCCGCCCGTTATTTCATACCCGCCAACGCCGATTTCCGCCCCGCACCAAGGGCATTTAACGACCTGCATGGGATTTGCTTCGAAAATCACAGCCGTGGAATCCGCGCGGAATTTCTTAAGCGTTTCGGCGGCGTCCTGCAGATGATTAGGCGTCATTCCGGAGCCTATCCACAAGCCTATGGAGATTTCATCACCGGGGATTTTGTACTTCTTTCGCATATGCTCGCAAGCGCACACAAGGGCTGTCGCTCTTTCAAACTGCTGAAGCGTAAGAAGACGCAAGGTGTATCGCATAATGATTGTCACGCCGTTTATGCCGTCCCCGCCGCACAGTCTTCTGTAAAAAATCGAAAATGCAGAAAGACCGAGATACGCCTCTGTTTTACCGCCGCCTGTCGGAAACCACAAAAGGTCAACGTCATCGTGAAACGGGGAATTGTCGTCTGCAATATCGGGAATAATTTGCAAAATATAAGCCATTTGAAACGGATACCAGCTTACCGTATCGGGCGGACAATGCTTGGTTTTAACGCGCTGTAAAAGCATTGCCTTGTTCATATAAATAAACGCTTTCCAAGCAATGTCATTCTTCCTTAACAACTCCACGCCCGCACAAAGCCTGTTTATGCACTGTTTAATTTTTTCAAACGAGTCGGCGGCAGCTTTCGGATATTTCGCTGTAAGCACGTCATTTTGCTTTAACCGTTCAAACCACTCCTCGTATTGCCCGATAAATAAATCAAGCCGCCGCAAAGCGTCGTTTCTGTCCGCATTGCTCCAGTAATTCATAAAAAGATATTCGGAATTCGGCAGCAATCTCGGCATCATCTGAAACATTCTGTACTTCGGGATAAACTCGCTTTTCACTTCGGTTATAACGCCGCCGCGCTCTGTGTGAATTGACGAACAGCCATGACCGTAGGAATAATTTTTTACAGAATCGTAGAGCATTTCGTTCTTTTCGTCTTCAAATGATTTATGCGAACTGCTCCCGAAAACAGGCAAAAAGCCGCGGCTGCTCTTAACTGACAACCTGCACTGAAACAATGCGCCTTCGTTGCTTTCTGCAAATCCGTTCCCCGCTCTGTGTAAATTTACAACCGAAGCCGTTGCAAGCGCACTGTTGCCGTAAATTTTCCTGACGTGAAGATAAAAAGTAATATCCTCGCTTTGAGCGGTAATATGACCCGCCTTTTTCGGAACTAAAACGGATGTTTTAAAGCATTTGGGCTCTCTTTTGTAATAATGCCTGTTTACCTCCCTGCCGTTGTCTGTAATCACCTTTTCAAAATGATGATACACGGCATAATTAAACTCAATATCCAGCCTGTCTTCTGTCTGCACAGCAAACGACACACCCATAGACGACGGTCTGAAAACGCTTGCATTTTTAGGTTCTTCGCTGCCCTCGGATTCGTCCTCAAACATCTCTTCAAAAGTTCTGCTGACATCGGTTTCTGAGCCTTTGTTTTTAGGCTGCGCCCAAAGGATTCCAACCGAATATCGGCTTTGCGGGTCTTCCATTTCCAAGATTTCATTCTCGTCAATCGGACCGATAAAATCCGTTCTGAGGTGGTTTGCAATATCATCTATTGCATCGTAAAAATCGGAAAAATGCGGCATATTATCACTTCTTTTCAAATTTAAGTTTAGCAAGTCCCGTTACTTGAACGCCAAAGCAAATTTTCGACTTTTGATATTCTGTCGGAATATTTTCGCCGAATTGTTTCAAAATTTCAGCTGTAACACCGCTTACATAAAGGTTTTCCAGACGGACGGGAGGTCTTGACGAGCTTGCATTCGATAAAATATCCGCCTTCATCTGTCTTGAAAGACAGCCTATTTTTCGTCCCTCGTGGAATAATTCATAATTCCCGTTCACAGGAGAACGCTCGGCAGTGAGTTTGTCGTACAACTTGACATTGCAAGCAATATACTCCTGCAAATCAAGCACCGCGTCAAAATCCCCGGTTACAAAAGAACGGCTGTCAATATCTCCCGAAAGCCCGGCGACAATACCGACAGCTTTATGGTAATTGTCTATTTGAATCAATCGCACCTGCTGGCGCTTCGACTTAAGTTTCTGAAAATAAATATTGATTTTTTTCCTTGCAGTAAAACTTATCCTTGGACGAGTAAGCGCAACATACCGCACTCTCGCTTCCTCTGCGCTTTCTTCGGAAATCTTTAAATCCGAATGGACAAGAATCACTTCGTCAAACTCGCTGCCTTTTGCCTTATGAATTGTCGATACCGAAAGTTTAGGCAATTCATCGTAAAACTCGTTGGAAATATCATTCGGGTTGGAAAATGCCGAAATCAAATCGGGAATATTTATCGTAACTTTATCCTGCGATTTTGATAGCGCACACAAAATTTCCCAAAGTTCTTCGGGATTCCGTTTATCGGTGCGGAACTTCAATCTCTCGGCAAATACATTTTTGCTTATTGTGTCGCGGCAGTAATCCCAAAAAACGTCTGCAATCCAACGCGGAAGCGGTCTAACACTGTTTACGCCCCTGTTCAGAACGTGAGCGATTTTCCTTTTGCACAACAACCCGCTGATATATTCCGCTTCGCTGTTATATCGGCAGAGAATTGCCGTGGAAACTGTCGGAGCAGTCATTGATTTAATATAATCTTCAATTTTTGTTTCACCGAGATATTTTTCCATTACGCTTTTGGCATACTTATTCTGCTCGGCAAAACTTTCGTTTAACAGCACTCTGCGCATTTTTGAAGCTTCTTCGGCAAGCTCGGTGGTTTGCCTTCTGTTGGCGGTAATTTCATACCGCTGCATATCTTCGGGGGACTGTTCCTCGAAACGCTTGTAAAATTCCACGGAATCAAGCGTTACGTCTTTTTCAGCCTCGAAATCATAGATTGACTGACAGCGGTCTCCCGCAAGCAAATACCCGCATTTAAGGTTCGCAAGAATTTTAAGGACCATTTCTGCGCGATCGTTTACAAGGTCCTGAATTTCATCAACAACAAAATAGCTTATGCTCTCAAAATCCTCAGCTGTTATGTACTTGTTAAACAGTTTTATACGGCCGTTATAGTCGTAATTTTCAAAATTCTCCGAAATTACGCCCTGCTCCCTCATTGCCATAAGAAAATATGTTGCATATGAATCAAAAGTCATCACGCAAATATTTTTTGCGGAAGGCGGGATAGTTCCTTCTTTTACCGCGCTGTCAATCTTGCTTTCAACAATTTGCTTTGCCGAACGAGTGTAACACAAAATATATATCTCCTCTGCAGGACAAAGATTGTTTGCAAGAATATAAATCAGCCGCTGAATAATCGTATAGGTCTTCCCCGTTCCGGGTCCGGAATTCAAAATAATATGCGAGTCGATCGGCGCGGTTATAATACGGTCGGGTTCGGTTATTTCAATATACTCTTTGCTGAATTTTTGGATTTCCTCAGCGGTCTCCTCAGCGGGCGCGGGATATTCCTCGGTGATTTCTTCAGGCTCTGTTGCCTTTCTCTTTTTTTCAAAATTGCCGAGCGACTCGATAAACTTCTGTAAACTCTCTTTCTCCTCGGTTTTGTCCTCGGAAACAGTTTCGCGGGGGATAACGCGCGGTGTACAGCCGCCTATCCCGGGGCATTTCGTATATTCGCACCTGTTTTCCCAGCGCAGAACGCCGTCCTTCATTACCGCTCCAAACGACATTTCTCCGCTTTTTGCGTATGCGCAATGTTGGCTTTCCGACACGATTTTTTCTTGAATTTCCGTAAAAGGAATGGTGTTAAATCCTGTAAAACTCTCGCGGATTTCTTTAAGCCGTTTTGCGCCGGTAATTTTCTCGGTGTATTTTTTATCCCTTCTTATGTTGGAATCGCTTCTTATGTAAATGTTTGAAGCAATACAAATATTAGACTTTGTCATAATAATTCCTCAACATCTTTCAGATCATAATAAAACCTAAGCTTGTTTATTTCGCGCGTTTCCCGATAATCTTCGCCCATATAGGCATTTTTAACGGTAACTGTCGCTATCTGGTCTTTGCAGATTTTTACCGACAAATCAAACTTTTCGTCGACAAAACCTTTCGCCTTGACAGATACAATGCCATAGCGGTTTTTCCCCGCAGAATCTGTAAAAATAAAATGCGCGTCATAGGAATCGGTTGTCAGAGAAAACGAAATAACTCCGCTTTCATCGCCGACTTTATTTATATCCTTTTTCAAAATCGGATAAGTCTCGCCGTCGGAAAGCAAAATACAAAAATCGTCGCAAAGCCTGTACTCGCAGTCAATCGCAGAAGTTATAGCCGCGCCCTTTGCAACCATCCACTGATACCTGCCGCCCTCGCTGTCGAAAATTATTTTATCCTCGTCGAACAGCGACAGAATAATGTCGGCAAACGGTCTTAATCCGCTTGAACCGCCCGCGAGAATAACAGCGTCGATGCTTTCCGGATGGCAATTCGCCATCTCCATTATTTTAAAAATCGCGTTCTTCACATTTTCAGAAATCATCGGAGAAATAATTCCCGAGAACGTGTCGAAATCTATTTCAACGCTATTCTTTCCTAAAGTTATGGTGTAATCATCGTACAGTGAAAATTCGATTTTCATGCGTTCGACTTCATTCATAAACCTGTCTTTTGCGCGGGAGTCAAGCTCGTCTAATGACACATCGGGGTAAATTTTCGGCATCAGTCTCAGGGCAAGCTCTTTATCAATGTCGTCGCCGCCGAATTTTATGCCGTAAACCGCCTGCTCATACACTCTGTTATCTTTAAGATTTAAAATGCTTAAATCAAGCGTACCGCCGCCAAAGTCGATAACCATTACCTTCGAACAAGCCTTTATATCCATCGCCTTGGAAATATACGCCGCGGAAGGCTCGCTTACGAAGCCTTTAACCGCAATTCCTGCGCACTCTGCGGCTTCAAGCAAATCTTTCCTTGCCTGCGCTGAAAAATCAACGGGAATGGAGAAAACCGCCTCGTTAAAATCGGGGCTAATCTCGCCCGCATTTGTTTCTTCCACAACAGATTTAACATACTTCAAAAAAAGATATGCCAAATATTTTCCGCTGTACCTTGCATTGTTTACAACGACCTCGTTATCGGTTCCCAAAAGCGATTTGAACGACGTGACAATTTTATAATTGTCGGCATACTCGTTAATTTTCTCCTTGACCTCGCGCCCGAATTTGAAATCATTTCCAACTGTTTTCGATATTGCAATACAGGAGCTGAACGGCTTACCGTCATTGCCGAATTGTACTTCAGTAAAGCCCCTCCCCTGCTCGTATTTCAACCTGTAAACGGAAGTGTTTGTCGTACCGAAATCAATGCCGTAATATGTCCCGTTTTTCATTTGTTATTCCCCTTAAAATTTATTCCGTTCCTTTCAAGTGCGCGGAAAATCTTTTTTATAATAGCTTTCAATGTCATACAATTATCCGCGCTGTCAGTCGAAGATTCGTATTCAAGCCAGTCTTCATACAAAAATGTAAACTCCCTTTTTAGATCTGAACGGATTCTCTCCGCCTCAAACGACGCCGCATGGCGGTTTGTAGCAAAAGCGTCAGTGAGTTTTTCGTCAAGCTCGGCAACTTTGCTTTTAAGTTCCTCGTTTTCGGCTTTTGCCTCGGACAATCTGCGCTCCAAATCGGCATTATTTTCGTTTTGCGGGACGCTCTGTACGGGCGTTTTATGGGCGTTTGCAATCTCGCCCCGAACAGACTTAAAAGCCTCATTTATAGCCGCAATTATCGCTTCCTGTCCGCTGACTATATCTGTTTTTATTTTTTCGTACAACGCATTGTCATTCTGCTTCACGGATTTTTCGGCAATT
>CANRCU010000077.1 GCA_947629215.1 uncultured Clostridia bacterium | reverse complement strand
GTATGGAAACCGCCAAATGTTTCCCAAGCCTACGGCGCTGCCTGCTGCAGCAAGAACAAAGCCGACAGAGCTTGAAAACGAATTTCTTTCTTTCATTTAAAAAATTCTCCGTTCTGAAATTATTATCTGTTAATGGTAAAATTCAAATTCAAGGTCATATATCCTTACGACATCGCCTTCCTGTATGCCTTGCGCTTCAAGAGCATCTATAATGCCTTTGTCACGCAGATATTTCTGGAAAAAAGCAAAACCTTTTTCGGTTTCGATATTGGTATAGCCCATCATTTTTTCTACTCCGACACCTTCGACAACATAATATTTGTCGGAAGGTTTTGTTATTGTAAAAGGCTCGTTTGCCGTTTCCGGTTCGATAAATTCATCGAAATCCTCGTCAAAGACAATGTTTTGGGGGTATTTTTTAAGTATTTCGTATACCTTTTGCAGCAGCTCGTTAAGACCCGTGTTTGTGGCTGCCGATATGGGATAAACGGGTATGCCCAAAGGCTCATAGATAGAGCATATCTTGTTAAAATTCTCCTTTGCTTCGGGTATATCCATTTTGTTAACCGCAATAACGGTCGGGCGTGACGAAAGCCCTTCCTTATATTTTTCAAGCTCGGAATTTATCTTTTTTATATTTTCAAGCGGAGAAACGCCTTCCAATGCAGCGCCGTCCACAACATGGATGAACACTTTTGTACGCTCCACATGGCGCAAAAATTCATGACCAAGCCCCACGCCCTCGCTTGCGCCCTCTATAAGCCCCGGAATATCCGCCATAACAAAGTCCTCGCCGTAGTTATTGCGTACAACACCAAGGTTCGGGCTGAGGGTAGTGAAGTGGTAATTTGCTATCTTGGGGTTTGCGTTTGTGACCATTGAAAGCAGTGTGGATTTGCCGACATTCGGCAGACCTATAAGCCCGACATCGGCTATCAGCTTTAATTCAAGCACAACATCGTATTCTTTGGCGGTTCTGCCACGCTCGGCATAGCGCGGGGCTTGCCGTGTGGGTGTGGCAAAGTGCTGATTGCCTTTGCCGCCTTTGCCGCCTTTTATTATAACGCGTGTTTCGCCTGCAATTGTCATATCAGCCATTATTTTATTGGTATTTGCTTCTCTTATAACAGTACCGACGGGTACTTTTATGATAATATCTTCGCCGTCTGCGCCCGAGCAGTTGCGCTTACCGCCGTCGGTGCCGGGCTGAGCCTTGAATACTTTTTTGAATCTGAAATCCATAAGTGTATTAAGCCCTTCGTCAGCAACAAAAATAATATCGCCGCCTTTGCCGCCGTCACCTCCGTCGGGTCCGCCATGCGTTATATATTTGGCGCGGAAAAAACTTACACAGCCGTTGCCGCCGTTGCCGCCTTTTATATGGATCTTTACTCTGTCTACAAACATATAAGACCTCCTGTAAATGATATTCGTATCCGGCAGATGCCGTATACTCATAAACGTCGGTTTAGTGTCGGGTCATGCTGATGCCCGACACAAAAGTAAGCATTTGCCGCCAAAAGGCGGAAAATCAACTTATTCGGTCATACAAACATTGTATTATATTATAAAACATTTGCATAAATGTTCATTCGCTGTTTATTAATGAAACAAAAAAGGTGTTACAAAAAATTGCAACACCTTTATGACAAAATCAATTATTCGGCAACAGGGTAAACAGAAACCTGTTTTTTGCTTCTGCCCAATCTTTCGTATTTAACTTTGCCGTCAACAAGTGCAAATAAGGTATCGTTACCGCCCTTGCCAACATTGATACCGGGATGGATCTTTGTTCCTCTCTGGGTATAAAGTATGTTGCCTGCTTTAACTGCCTGACCGTCGGCTCTTTTTGCGCCCAATCTCTTGGACTCGGAATCACGTCCGTTCTTGGTAGAACCAACACCTTTTTTATGAGCGAAAAATTGAAGGTTTATCTTTAACATTTCTATTGCACCTCCTTGAAATCAATCCAAATTGCAAATAACTTCTATATCATCGCCGTATTCTTCTTCTATAGATAAAAGCCCAAGCTCAAGTGAGCGCAGAAGAAGCTGTACCTTATCGTCTTTATAATTATCTACGGTGAAACGAATTTCTCCGCCTTCGTCAAGTTCGACTTCGGGAACAATATCAAGCAAATTTTCAAGACTGTTCACCGTGTTGATTGTCAGCACCGAAACACCGCTGCATACGATAGGGTCGCCATGGTCTTTTATATCAAAGCCGTATATAAGACCGTCTTTTTTTAAAATTTCGGCTTTTATATTATCAGCCATTGATCTTTTCGATTTTCAGCTTTGTGAAAGGCTGTCTGTGACCGTTTTTCTTGTGGAAACCTTTTTTAGGCTTGTACTTATAAACGATAACTTTTTTAGCCTTGCCGTTGCCGATAACACTTGCTTCAACGCTTGCGCCTTTTACGGTGGGAGCGCCTACGCTTACACTGTCACCTTCGCCAACAGCCAATACATCATTGAATGTATGTGTGCTGCCTGCCTCAACAGCTAACTTTTCAACAGTGATAATATCGCCTTCGGATACTTTATACTGCTTACCGCCTGTTTGAATGATCGCGTACATACCGAGTACACCTCCTTAAATAAGAACTCGCCGGATCCGGTGCGGCTGTGCCGTCTTGTAAACCGTATTCGTGCGGCTGAACAACAATATTATTGTACCATAGCAGTTATATATTGTCAACTGTTTTTTTTAAAAATTTGATTTAGTTTTGTGCAAGCTCATTGAGTATTTCGCCTGCTATTATCAGCCCGACAACGGAGGGAACAAAGGCTGTACTGCCGGGTATCCTTTTTTTGCCCGAAAATTCCGACGGAGTATATTCGGGGGTTATAGGTATTTCTTTTGAATAAACAACTTTGAGGTGTTCAATGCCTCTTGCCCGCAGTTCACGGCGCATGACCTTGGCAAGCGGACATACAGAGGTTTCGTATATATCCGACACTTCAAAACGTGATGGGTCAAGTTTATTGCCTGCGCCCATAGAGCTTATTATCTCAGTCCCCGATTTTTGTGCCTGTACAACAAGCTCGATCTTGGCTGTCACTGTATCGACTGCATCTACGATATAATCGTATTGGGACAGCTCAAATTCGTCTGCCGTTTCGGGCAGATAAAAGGTTTTGAACGTGCGAACCGTACATTCGGGGTTTATATCGGCTATTCTTTCTTTTGCAACGTCGACTTTGTACTTACCTATTGTGCTGTGCAGAGCATATATCTGCCTGTTTATGTTTGAAAGGCATACTTTGTCGCTGTCTATAAGGTCAAGCGCGCCTATGCCGCTTCGCGCAAGCGCCTCGACGGTGTAACCGCCCACACCGCCTATGCCGAAAACTGCAATTTTTGAATGTGAGAATTTTTCCATTATATCTTTGCCGTATAAAAGCTGTGTTCTTGAAAACATTTTATCCGTCCTTACCAAGTGTAGTCTTTGTATCATAATATCACAAATTATAAGATTTTGCAACAAAAAAGCGTGCGGACAATGTCAACACGCTTTTGATATTATTTTAAAATGTAAACTTTTGTATTTGTATGACCCCAGCCCGAGGAAAGAGCCTCTTCGTGTGAATCATAGCAAAGGTCTATTCTGTTGCCCTTGATAGCGCCGCCTGTATCTGCTGCCACCGCATAACCGTAGCCTTCGATATAAAGTTTTGTACCAAGCGGTATAAATTTAGGGTCTACAGCGACAATGCCGTGTTTTACAGCCAGACCCATAGAAGAGGGCTGACCTGCCCATGCGCCGTTGCAGCTTGCGCAAGGACAATATGCCGTTGCGTTCATGGTAATGACTTTTGAGTAGTTAAGACCAAGGTCTTTGACGTCGGGGCTTGCCGTTGTTGTGTAATCGGGTTCTTTTTGCTTTGTTCCGACAAGAACGATCTCGTTTACGGGTTCTGTTGTGACGGTTCTGTCTATGCAGAAATTGTCGACCTTTTCATCACCGTAATAAATATTTTTCATAGTGATGATCTTTATTCCGTTAACGCCTTTTTGTTTTAATTTCTTTTCGCCGACATAAAGTGTGTCGGTTTTTTCTTCAAGTTTAACAAAGGGTACTTCCTCTGTTTCGGTGTAAATTTCTTCTCTTACAGCGCGAAGATACACATTTGAGTCATTTTTGAGCTTTTCTGACGAGCTCTGACCGTCGACTACCTTATAAGATGTACCTGTTTTTTCTTTAAGCTCGATCATAAGCTGACCGATCGTTTCGCACTGAGTTTCTGTATCGAATTTTTTTTCGCCGTTATTTACATCTACATGAATTGTTTTAGGCGATATGATCGTTATTTGCATACCGTCTGTAATGGCGTCGTCCGAATCTGCGCTTACTTTATAGTTGTCATTCAGACTTATATTGTTATTTTTAAAAAATTCATCTACGGTTTTGTCGTTTGTCTGATAGTAAATGCTTTGTCCGTCGGTCGTGACCCTTATCTTTTTTGATGCCGCGGAAACGGTCACAGTCACCGTCGCTGCCAAAACTGTCGTTGTTACGACTGCTGCCAGACGTTTTAAAGTTTTTCTTGCCATTAAATTGATCCTCCTTAGGGTAGGGTCTTGATTTAAGATTTAGACCCCGATGACTTTCAGATTTTGATCATCATCTGTACCTTTATTAGTTTTCTATTTCATGGTTAAAGCCTTGGGATAACAATTATGAAACAAGTCTGTAACATAACCTCCGTTGGCTACAAGTAATACTTTAACACATTCGTAACACTTATGCAACACTTTTTTTTACAAAAATAATATTTCAGTATTTTCATATGATATATTTGCAACAAATTCAGGTGGTATTTGTTTAATTTCACCAATTCGTTCGACAATAAGTCTTAAATTTTGTGAATTATTACGCTGTCCTCTATATGGTTCGGGTGTCAGGTATGGTGCGTCGGTTTCGATAAGAATTTTTTCCAGTGGTATTTGTTTTATTGTTTCGACTAATTTTTTTGCATTTTTATAAGTTGATACTCCTCCGACGCCAATATAAAACCCAAGCGAGATATATTGTTTTGCCATTTCGGGGCTGCCCGAAAAAGCGTGTATCACACCTTTGTGAACACCGCTGTTTTTCAGTATTTCAAAGCTATCCGCGGCTGCGTTGCGGCTGTGGATTATTACGGGTCTTCCGGTTTGGGCGCATATGTCAAGCTGCCGTTTAAACCAGTATTTCTGTGCATCACGGTCAATATTTTCATAATGATAGTCAAGACCTATTTCGCCGACAGCAACTACTTTGTAACAATTGCAATACTTTTGTAACAATTTGATGTTTTCTTCCGTCATATCTTGTATATTATGCGGATGTATGCCGACAGCGGCATATATAAAGTCGTATTTCTGCGCCAATTCAATACTTCTTATACTTGATCGCATATCGGAACCTACATTTATTATCTTGTCAACACCGTTTTTTTTCATCATATCTATAAGCTCGGCTCTGTCGTTGTCATATGCGGCATCGTCATAATGAGCATGGCTGTCAAAAAACATTATCTGCACCTCCAAAACAAAAAAGAGAGTATAAATACTCTCAAAATACTGCGGATGACAGGACTTGAACCTGCACTCCTAAGAACCGGATTCTAAGTCCGGCGCGTCTGCCAGTTCCGCCACATCCGCAAAACCATATTGATTATAGCACCAAAATATATTTTTGTCAAGTTTTGAATGTTGAATAAACGTTTAAAGTATTTACTTTTGTTTTAAAGTATGTTATTATTAAGAAAAACATTATAATATGAAGAAACGAGGTATAATATGAAAGGTATAATACTTGCAGGCGGCTCGGGAACACGACTTTATCCACTGACAAAAGTGACAAGTAAACAGCTTTTGCCCATATATGACAAACCGATGATATACTATCCTATGTCTGTGTTGATGAATGCAGGCATACGCGATATTCTGATAATTTCAACACCGCAGGACACGCCAAGGTTTGAGGATCTGCTTGGTGACGGAAGTCAATTTGGCGTGAATCTGAGTTATGCTGTTCAGCCATCGCCCGACGGTCTTGCGCAGGCATTTATAATAGGTGATGATTTTATCGGCAAAGATACCGTTGCAATGGTTCTTGGCGATAATATTTTTGCGGGGCACGGTCTGAAAAAAAAGCTGAAAGAGGCTGTCAAAAATGCCGAAGGCGGCAAGGGAGCAACCGTTTTCGGGTATTATGTGGACGATCCCGAAAGGTTCGGTATAGTGGAATTTGATAAAAACGGAAGGGCTGTTTCAATAGAAGAAAAGCCGAAAAAGCCTAAGAGCAATTATTGTGTGACGGGTCTGTATTTTTATGACAACCGTGTCATAGAGTATGCAAAGGCGCTCAGTCCGTCTGCAAGAGGGGAATTGGAGATAACCGACCTTAACAGAATATATCTGGATAGGGGAGAGCTGAATGTTGAGCTTTTGGGTCAGGGTTTTACATGGCTTGACACGGGAACGCATGAAAGCCTTGTTGAAGCAACAAATTTTGTAAAAACGGTTGAAACTCATCAGCACAGAAAAATTGCCTGCCTTGAAGAGATAGCTTATCTTAACGGCTGGATAAGCGGTGACGATGTAATGAAGGTCTATGAACAGCTGAAAAAAAATCAATACGGTCAGTATCTTAAAGACGTTTTGGACGGAAAATATCTTGATGCTCTGCATTGAGCGGATGGTTGCCCCGCATGTGTTCTTTGTCGGACATATGCGGGGCTTATTTGTCAATATATTCGGCTTGTTTCCTACCGAATATAATAGTGCGGACTTATCTGTCGGTTAAAATAATTATACAAGTTTTTCCATTTCTTCAAGTATATTTTCAAATACTTTCATTGCATTTTCAACAGGTTTGGGGCTGCTCATATCGACGCCTGCGCCTTTAAGCAGGTCTATCGAATATTTACTGCTGCCGCTTTTTAAGAAATTGATATAATCGCCTGCACCGTTTTCTTTTAAAATACGTTGAGAAAGCGCAATAGCGGCGCTGTAACCCGTTGCATACTGGTATACATAAAACGGTGTGTAAAAATGCGGTATACGCGCCCATTCCCATGAGATCTCACGGTTTAATTCAATGTCGCTGCCGTAATAATCGCGGTTGAGTTTCATATATACTTCGCAAAGGCTGTCAAAGGTCAAGGGTTCACCTCGCTCGGACATTTCGTGTGTTATAAGCTCAAATTCGGCAAACATTGTCTGGCGGAAGAGAGTTCCTCTGAATTGTTCCATATAATAATTAAGTAAATATTTTCTTCGGCTTTCGTCGGCGGTCACGGAAAGAAGGTATTCCATAAGAAGGGCTTCGTTGACGGTCGATGCCACTTCCGCAACAAAAATCGTATAATCGCCGTAAACGACTGGCTGATTGGACCATGTGTAATTACTGTGCATTGCGTGACCCATTTCGTGCGCAAGTGTGAACATGGAATCTACATTATAGTTAAAATTTATACTCACAAAAGGATGACAACCGTAAGCACCCCACGAATAAGCGCCGCTGCGCTTGCCCTTGTTTTCATATATATCTACCCATTTTTCCTTTTCAAGAGCGGAAGTTATCGTCTTTACATAGTCCTCACCCAAGGGCTGTACTGCCTGTAGGACATTCGCTTTTGCCTCGTCATATTCGATATGACCGAATGTATTTTCAACTATCGGGGTGTAAAGGTCGTACATATACAATGTATCCACGCCCAACAATTTTTTTCTGAGGCTTATATAGCGGTGCATAAGCGGAAGATGCTTTCTGACGGCTGCAATAAGTTCGCTGTAAACGCTTGTCAGGATATTGTATGCAAAAAGCGCTGCCTCCTGCGCTGTTTTGTGGTTTCTGAGCCGCGAGGTCACAACATCTCTTTTCACTGCTGCATTATAGACGGCAGCTAAGGTGTTTTTTTGAGCATAGTATGACGAATACAGGCTGTTAAAGGCATTTTTGCGCAGTGTTCTGTCGTCCGACTGCAAATAACCTATAAAAGTGCCGTGTGTGACTTGGTGTTCTTCGCCTTTTGAATCAAGAGCCGGTTCAAAAGTTATATCCGCTTCGTTCAGCATACCGTATATGGTGTTCGGGGCATTGCAAATTTCGTAAAATTCTGCCATCATTGTGGACTCTGCTCCTCAGAATATCACTTATATAATGGTCGTATATCTTTAGGCGGTCTGTTTTGAGCGCTTTTAAAAGCTCGGTTTCGTCAAGAGCAAGTATATCCGGTTCAATAAATGCCGAGCTGCTTGAATATTGAGCAATAAGCGCATCTGCACGGTCGGCAAGACCCTGATATTTGGTGTTTGTGTTGTCCTCGTCGGACTTCAGATTTGCATATACATAGACACGTTCTATATTTTTGGCAAGCTCGTCACGGAATTTAAGACAAGCGTCAAGGTTTTCGAGCGTCAAAGGCGAAAATGCCGAAAAACCCGCCAACTCGGCGGAACATTTGGCATATGCCGCCTCCCACGCCTCATCGTTTTCATAAAGGTCTGTTATGCTCCATTTGAATTGAGGGTCAATCTCAGACCTTGTTTTTATTTTGTTCATTTTATCCACTCCCGATATTTATAATTAACAGAAAATTTTCTTTAAACATAATATATCCGAATTTACCGGGCTTGTCAACATAAATATTAAAAGTTGATATATTTTTGGGTCTTTTGGATTGTTAATATCGGAAATTTGTGTTATAATAAAAAAAGATACGGAATGATTTTCCGAGGGGGTGTTTTTATGGAAAAAAATGAGCTTTATGAGGAACGTTACGAAAAAATAGAAGGATTTATAAATTCGGAATACTACAACCCGATGACTGCGCAGGATATAGCCATGTTGCTGGAGATACGTTCGGGCGATATACAAATGCTGTATGATATTATTGACGATATGGAGAAAAACGGTAAGATAGTGCTTACCAAAAAGGGCAAGATAATGCTGCCTGCCGATCAGAAC
>CANRCU010000076.1 GCA_947629215.1 uncultured Clostridia bacterium | reverse complement strand
CTGCCCGAAACAAGGCTGACAGCAAGCGCATTGTTTTCGGCTCGTATTGCAGCGGCGCCTATGGCGCTGCCCTCCCACAAAACGGTGTTCCTGCGTTCTGCCGCCTGTTCCGCCGCGCGTATATATATAAGGCTGCTTGAAAACCTGCCTCTTACCGCAAGTACAAAATGCAGAAAACCGTCATAGAACACAGCACTGCAATCGGTTATGGGATTGCCTGTGGTATATATCGTTTTACAGTCGCCGAAATTGCCGTTTTGGTCGCTTATTCTGAAATAAAGCAGCTGTTTTTGCATATTTTTTCTGTATATAAGAACGCTGCGCCCGTCGGGCATGGTCATCAGCCTGTACATGCCGTCCGCAAAAGGTACAAAATTATCTATCGGTTCGCAGCGCTGCCATTTTCCGCCCGAACGATGCTGTGTAACAAGCATCTGTTCATGCCCGTCGGGTACATTATAAAGCAGAGAATCGCCTATGCGCTGTATACGCATATCGGGCGTGTCTATCCCGCGGCTCTCAAGCAATACACGACCGTTCCAGCCGTCTTTGCCATATCTGCATAATATTATATCCCCGCATATTTCCTGACAGAGCAGCATTATCTCATTATCATACATAACCGAATAATTTCTGCGCACATCGGATACGACGCAGACTGCCCTACTCCATCTGCCGTTTGAAAAAACACGCCTGTAAATGCTTTCGTCACTGCCGTAATAAAAGCAATTCAGCCTGTTTTCTCCGTCAAAGATAAACCAGTTCATTCTATTCCTCCCAAGGTACGCCCTTCAGAATAAGCAGCCTTTGCCCCGGAATTATAACATCTGGGTCGTCTATCTCGTTGACTGTGGCTATCTCGGCAACGGTGGTGTTGAAACGTTTGGCAAGTTTCCAGAGTGTATCTCCCTTTTTGACTATATATACGGTAATGCTCGGCAGGCTGTCGTTGAAGCCGTCGGGCAGCGGTTTTTCTTCTATATCGGTCACGGCGGATATTTCGGTGTTTTCGCATACGATACAATCGACCGACAGCATACCCCTTATCTCGACCTCACGCTGGGAGAGCAGATTAAACCCGATATGCCTTGGCGCAGCATTTACAAAGGCGTTCATGCCCTCCCTGCTGCCCCGTGTTTCAAGCGTCTGTTCAAAAGGTATATCGCCTTTGAAACTGCAAACCGGCTCGCTGTCACTGCCCGTAACATAGAGTACGCTGACTTCAAGGACGCCTTCGACCGTTGTTCGGTCATCATGCACGCATACATTATCCACCGTTACTTTGCCCGATGCGCAGTAGATTTGGAGCATATCCGCGCCGTCCGTTTCTATGGGCTGTTTAACGGGGCATTGGCTTTTGTTGCAGCAGATATTTCTGAACGCTTTTATATTCTCTCTCTTTATTTCAAGCAGTTTATTTGTGCTGTATGCATCGTCAAGTATACGCATGTCGGTATCCGCAAAAACATTCGGGTATATGCAAAGCCTGCACTCCGTTTCAAGCACACGGCTCTCGCCGTCCTCGTCGGCAAGCACGGTATAATATACGTTCTCGACACAGACTTCGGGGCAGCAAAGCATATTTTCTTCTGCGCCGTCTACCTCGATACTGCCGTTTATGGGTATCTCGTCGGCATATACTTCAAGCGGGTTGCCGCCTTCTTCGCCGTTATACAAAAGCGTCAGCTTTAACTCGCCCGAAAGTTCCAGCCTGTCTGTGCCGACCGTGCCGGATATGTTAACAGGCTGTATCTTCAGCTCTATAACATCGTCTATATTGGGTTTTTCACGCCCTATTTTTATCTGTTCTTTTAACGTTATATGTGCGGGTGTTTTGGACAAAAGGTCGGTGTATACCACATCGCAAAAAGAGAGATTGTCTTGTGGCAGCCCCTCTATATTCTCCGCCGCGCAGCCGTTATATGTATCGTATACCCTTGCATTTACTTCCGCAACGGCTTTGTAAGCAACCTTGCGCTCGTTCAGGACACTGCATTCAAAGTTTGATATATTGCAGCCAAGCAGCACGGTACTGTCTTTTGATATGCCCTCTATCACAATAATATCCTCTATGGGACAAGCGCCGCTCATACCCTCCACAACGCCCGAACGGTCCAGATAAATTATATCAAACTCAGCCGAACCGCCAAAGTTAAGGCGACCCTCGCTTATATCGCCGGCTGTTACAAAACATTCCGCATTTTGCGATATAAGCCTGTCTATGTCGCCCTTTGAATCGGGAACTATAAACTCGCCCTCTATCATTATCTGTACGGTTTCGTCTGCGGTCAGTCTGTCAACGGAAATTTCCCGTTTTATTGTTTCCATAAAAAACCTCCTTAGCATTTTTCCTGTATACATAAAGTATATTTGCCAAGGAGGTGTTTTATTACATATTAACTTTGAAAATGTCCCGACGGGCGGTTTTATATCTTTTTTTCGTCATATCCGAAGTTTCTTAGCAGAAAATCACTGTCACGCCAGTCTTTTTTGACTTTGACCCATATTTGCAGATTGACGCTGCCGCCAAGAAACCTTTCTATATCACGTCTTGCGCTTGAACCTATTTTTTTGAGCATAGCGCCCTGTTTGCCGATAATAATGCCTTTGTGCGAATCTTTTTCGCAAAAAACGGTTGCCTCTATATCCGTTATATCCTTATCCTTGCGCTGTTTCATAGCCGATATTTCAACGGCTATACCGTGCGGTATCTCGTCGCGCAAAAGATAAAGCGTTTTTTCGCGTATCATTTCGGCGGCTATCTGACGCTCTGTAAGGTCGGTTATCATATCGTCGGGGAAATATTGAGGGCCTTCGGGAATATATTTTTTGATATATTCGACCAGTTCTTCCGTATTTTCGTTTTTGAGCGCGGAAAGAGGTATTATTTCCTTAAAGTCATATTCTTTGCTGTATGCCTGTATAACTTTCAGCAATTCGGGCTTTTCAACGGTGTCCGTTTTGTTTATGATAAGAAAGACCGGCGTTTTTATTTTTTTTAGCCTTTCAAGTATAGCCCTGTCGCTGTCCTTTATTTTTTCGTACGGTTCGACAAGGTAAAGCACTATATCTACATCGGAAAGTGATGTTTCCGCGCTTTTCACCATAAAATTGCCAAGTTTTGACTTTGGGGTATGCAGCCCCGGGGTATCTATAAAAATGACCTGCATCTCGTCGGTCGTCAATATGGCTTGTATCCTGTTGCGCGTGGTCTGCGGTCTGTTTGATATAATGGCTATTTTTTCGCCGACAAGGCGGTTCATAAGCGTGGACTTGCCCACATTAGGTCTGCCTATCAGCGACACAAAACCCGATTTGAATTTATTTTTCATCTGTTCTCCTCACTTCGTCCAATTTTTGTTTTATTTTCTTAAAGTCCTCCCATGCGGGATATTTTTTGCTCTCGTCACGCAAAAGCGCCGACGGATGATATGTTGCTATAAAAAAGCAGCCTTTTTTCTCATACCACACACCGTGACCCCGCGTTATGGGAAAATTAGGCTCTATCAGCGCAGACGCCGCTATCTTGCCAAGGCAGACGACAATTTTAGGGCGTATTAACAGATACTGCCGCCTGAGATAATTTATACAGGCGCGCTGTTCGTCCTCGGCAGGGTTGCGGTTGCCGGGCGGCCGACACTTTACAACATTTGCTATGTACACTTTTTTGCGGTCAAGCTCTATTGCCGCAAGCATCTTATCAAGCAGATTGCCGGCAGGACCCACAAACGGTTCGCCCTTCAGGTCCTCTTGTTCGCCGGGACCTTCGCCTACAAACATTATGTCGGTATTTCTGTTCCCGACGCCTATAACGACATTATTTCGCCTTTCGCAAAGCCGACAGCCATGGCAGGCAAGGCATTTTTCTTCAAGTTCTTCCCAAGTTTTCATAAAGACCTTTCCTTTACATATCAAACTCCACTCTTCCGTCCTCAAGCCTGTATATGGCGCCTATCACTCTGAGTCCGTGTTCTTCTTCCTCTTTATGTATCTCAAAACTGCTTTCGGTTATATCGACACTGTGGCGCACATTCAGGCAGCAAGCCTTATATTCGTCCTTTTCGTCACCTATCGCCAAGCATATCTCATCGGTTATAAATTTGACATAGCCTTCGGGGTCGTGATTTATGGCGGCATCGACCGCGCCGCAATGGTCATGACCGAGTATCACCACAAGTTTTATACCCAAATGCTCAACGGCATATTCGATAGAACCAAGCTGATGATCGTCCATAACATTGCCTGCAACACGCACAACAAACAGATCGCCTATGCCTGCGCCGAATATGCTTTCGGGAATGACCCTCGAATCCGAACACGAAACTATGACCGCATATGGATGCTGACCGTTTTCAAGCGTATCTTTACGGCGTTCGCCGCCGACATCGACAACGCTTTTTTCGGCGGACATATAAGCCCTGTTGCCTGCTTTCAGCCTTTCAAGCGCTTCTTTTGCGCTTATATTCTCAAACATACCAAACACCCCTTTTTATTGCGCATAATGCGTCAAAAACAAAATACGTTTATTTTTTCAATTCAAAATTATAAGGCAGCATATCTTTCAGCTTTATTTCGACGGGTTCGCCGTTTTTTGAAATAATAACGGTGCCGTCGTACATAAACTCGCTCAGCACTTGCAGGCAAGCGCCGCACGGATAGACCGTTTCGCCTATATCCTCACGGGCAACGGCTATTTTCTTTAAATTTGTCTTTGCCTCGGATACCGCTTTAAAAACAGCCGTCCTTTCCGCGCACATACTTGACCCGTATGCTGCGTTTTCCACATTGCAGCCGGTAAAGACCATACCGTCATCGGTCAGAACGGCAGCACCGACTTTGAACCCCGAATACGGCGCATATGCAAATGCTGCCGTTTTTGATGCTATTTCAAGCAATTGTCTGTTCTCTTCCATAATTTTTACCTCTTCAGCCCCATTTTATCCATTATTTCTTCCTGTTTGGCAAACATTACCTTTTCTTCGTCTTTTTCCATATGGTCGTAACCCATAAGATGCAGCATACTGTGAGCCGTAAGAAACGCAAGCTCGCGGCTGACCGAATGCCCGTACTCCTCCGCCTGCGACAGCACTTTATCATAACAAAGCACAATATCGCCAAGATATATTTTGCCGTTTTCGGGCAGCTTGTCCCTTTTAAAGTCTATCAACGGAAAACTCAGCACATCCGTCGGGCGGTCTATGCCCCTGTGTTCAAGGTTTATGCCGTGTATATCTTCAAGCGAAACTATAGTAACGCTCACCTCGCAGTTTTTGCTGAAATTTTCATATTCAAGAGCTGCCTCGACGGTTTTTTCTATCAATCCGCGGTCGACCTCGTGTTCCGTTTCGTTGCTGTAAAGTATGTCCATTTTATTTGCCGTGTTTACTCCTGTATTCCTGTTTTTTCTCGTATTTTTCATATGCATTTATGATGCTTTGCACAAGCGGATGCCGCACAACATCTTTATTCGTCAGCCTGCATATCTCTATATCCTCAACTTCGGCAAGTATCTTTATTGCCTCTACAAGTCCGCTGTTTTTGCCCTTTGGCAGGTCTATCTGAGTTATGTCGCCCGTGATTATCGCCTTTGAGCCGTAACCGAGTCTTGTAAGGAACATCTTCATCTGCTCGGGCGTTGTATTCTGAGCCTCGTCAAGCACTATATAAGAATTATCGAGAGTACGTCCGCGCATATACGCAAGCGGAGCTACCTCGACAGCGCCTTTTTCCATATTGCGCATGAAGGTTTCGGCGCCCATTATCTCATAGAGCGCATCGTATAGCGGTCTGAGATAGGGGTCGACTTTCTGCTGCATATCCCCGGGCAGAAAACCAAGGTTTTCGCCTGCCTCTATAGCGGGTCTTGTCAGTATTATCCTGCCGACTTCATTATTTTTGAAAGCTGTTATCGCCATTGCCATTGCAAGATATGTTTTGCCCGTACCCGCAGGACCGACGCCGAAAACTATGGTGTTTTTGCGTATGGCGTCTATATATTTTTTCTGACCGAGGGTCTTTGGGCGCAGCGACCTGCCGTTTATGGTGGTACATATAAGTTCGTCCGAAACATTTTGGGCATCTTCTATATTGTCCGCCTTTGCCTCGTCTATAAAATAATTTAGGCTCTGTTCGGATATTTCTTCGCCTTTGTCAGCCAGATGCACCATGGCTTTTATGACCTGTTCGGCAAGCTCGGTATTTTTTTCTTCACCGCTTATTACAATATCGTCGCCCCTGTTAACAACGGTCACGGCATATTCTTTTTCGATTTTTTTGATATTTACGTCAAAATTCCCGAAAATATGAGATATAAGCCTATTGTCTATCTGCATTGTTCTCGTCTGTTCCATTTGTGTACTCTCTTTCCTTTCCGACCTCGTCCTCAACGGTGAGCGTGACAAGAGCGGTCAATTTATCTTCTTTATGTGTAAAACTTATATTTTTTTCAAGTATTTCTGCTGTAACAGGCAGTTCGTTAATAAGTTTTCTGTTTATTGTCAATTCCGCGCGTTTTTCAGCCTGCTCGGGCGTATAGAAAAGTTCGCGCGTATCATATTCGCAATACACGGTCTTGTTTATAGATACAGGCAGCGGATGATCGGCATTGAAACCAAGCTGATGTTTACGTTTTATTATATCGTATTTTTTGAATTTCGTCCCGAAAAGCCCGGTTTTAAATTCTTTGCCGAAAAAAACAACGGCATAGGTATTTTTATATCGCCCCGTATACTCTTTGACAATATGTTTATAGGGTATCTCGACCGTCAGCTCCGTTTGCCACTTGCCGCGCACACTGCCCGAAGAATGCACGGGCGCAAGCGGCACGGGCGCACCGTTTTCGTCAAGGGTATCAAACTCAGCCGAAATAAGCACATCGCCTGCTTTGACGGCATCACCTGCCATTATTTTGGGCGTGCCGTTTTGGGCTATTATATCCGTCACGACACAATCCCTTATACTTATTATATCACAAGGCGCAGAATAATCAAGTATATCTGTATTTTTTACATTTTCGGCCATATCCACAAGCAGCCTTGTGCCGTTTTGTGTTATGCTGACCCATGAAATTTGCGGAAAATTTTCTCTTATGCCCTCTTTCAGCTCGGTCACGTTTATTTTGTGCTTGTTTACGCCAAGATAAACGCCCTGTTTTTTAAAAAAATCAAGCAATTCGCTGTCGGATACCGCCGAATTACCGTCAATTTCTATCAGCCATACAAACTGTGACATAAAAAAAAGCAAAATAAAAAAAAATGCAAAACCGACAGCAAAGCAAGCTCTGCGCCTATATTTGTATACGGTAAACGGCAGACCTTTTTTTGCGGTAATACGAAACCGACAGCCTGTCTTTCTTAAAAAAGGCTTTATCCTGCGCAGGTCATCGGGCGGCAGCCACAGCCTTATCTCCGAACCGAAAAAACGAATATCCCGCGCCCGTATACCGTTTGCCGCAAGCATATTTATAAATCTTTCCTGCGAAAAGCCCTTCACCGCAATTTCGACACTGCCGTTAAAGTATTCTTCAAAGCCCATTAAGCCACCCTCTTTTTGATTATTTCAACGCAAAAAATCTATTCTTTCAAGCCTGCCTTTCACAACTATCGTTTCGGCAGTCAGCGCGGCTATCCTAAGCTCTTTGCCGTATATTTCTATACCCGAACCTTTGACGCTTATTCTGATATTCTTATCCGAAAACTCCCTTAAACTGCCGAAGTTGTCTATCATTATTTCGCTGCTGCCTGTCACGGTTACGAGCGGCAGGTCAAACAGCACCTCTTTGGGCAGCTCAAGACATTCCGCCGCATTGACTTTGAATGTTTCATAGCGCATTGCAAAAAGACCTTTTTTATTAATTATATTTGGGCAGGGGCTTTTGTATTACCATACAGCCGCAAAAAAAAATCGCAGGTGATATAATCGCCTGCGAAAATTCTTTTAAGCTAAAAATTTCATACCAAAAATAAGTATAAAAAGCACAAAAGCTATTATCTTTGTATATTTTTCAAGCTGACCTTCAAGCGAACGGCCTTTGTTTTTGTCCCAATAGGTCTGACCGCCGCCCATGCCGCTTATTGCGCCTGTAAGACCCGATGCGTTTTTGGACTGCATAAGGATAATGCCGATCAAAGCAATACTCAATATAAAAATAATAACACCAACAATAATAAACGGTATACTCATTTTGTAGCACCTCCTATCCGTCTTTTGTCACACTATTTGATAGTATAACACAAGAGCAAAAAAATTTCAAGGTTTTTTGAAAAAAAATTTAGGTCGGTCGTATAATCAATTTCTTAACGGGAATGTTATAGCAATTAAGGTCAATCAAGGCAAGCTGTGATTGACCTTGCGCAACCTGATCATTATTTTTGTTATGGAGTGTCTTATTTGATATTGCAGCCGCCGTATTCTCCTTATGCTTATTTTCATATTGTCACTTAACCGAAATATCCGCATAAGCTAAAATCAGGAGGTGATCTTATGAAATGTGAACCGTTTGACAAGAATATAACGGCAACGCAGCTTGCAAGGGCGTATGTGGCACGTCAGAAACTGTGTACACTGCTTGAACCCAAGGAAGCCATACTTTCCGGCACAATTTTTCCCGAATTGGTAAGTATATATAAATAAAAGGAGATCATGAAATGGAAAGAGATAGTATTTTAAAACGCCTGACAATACTGGATTTTTTGGCTGTCGACCTTCAACTGTATCTTGACAGCAACCCCGATGACAAAAATGCAATACGAAAATACAATTCTATAATAAACGAGGCAGACGGCCTGCGCGAACAGTACGAAAACCTTTACAGCCCTCTTTACGGGTTCAGAAGTTACAGCAAACGTGACGAATTTAACTGGACAGACGACCCGTGGCCATGGGATATGGATTTCAATTTTGAGATAGGAGGCAAATCATAATGTGGATATATGAGAAAAAAATGGAATTTCCCGTTAAGATAAAACAGCAAAACCCCGCTCTTGCAAAGCTGATAATCACACAGTTCGGCGGCCCCGACGGGGAGCTTGCGGCATCGCTGAG
>CANRCU010000075.1 GCA_947629215.1 uncultured Clostridia bacterium | reverse complement strand
TAAATGCTACCATATTTTGTTTCTTAAAGTAAATGCAATTTTAAATTACACTGTTGCATTTACTTTGAAAATTTACATTTTAATTAAAATCCGCCCTCGCCTATTGAATTATTTGACGAAATGTGTTATAATTGCTAATATGTACAAATATCTCAAATTTTGACCGACGGGCAGTGTTTCGGTCATAAGTACTAAATATAAACGTTATCTATACGGGAGGTAATTATATATGTGCGGCTTTTGCGGCTTTACAGGCGATATTGAGGACAGGGAAAACGTTATAATCGGTATGATGGATCGTATAGTACACAGAGGACCCGACAGTGCAGGCACACACAGCGATAAATTTGTTACACTCGGTTTCCGCAGACTCAGCATAATAGACCTTGACAACGGTTCTCAGCCCATGTATAACGGCGACGGCAGCCTTGTTATCGTTTTTAACGGCGAAATTTACAACTACCGCGAAATTCGTGACCGCCTTATCTCAAAAGGCTATAAATTCAAAACTCACTCCGATACGGAAACTCTCATACATCTATATGAAGAAAAAGGCGAGGCTATGCTTGACGAGCTGCGCGGTATGTTCGCATTTGTCATTTATGATATAAAGCATAAAAGCCTTTTTGCCGCGCGTGATTTTTTTGGCATAAAACCGTTTTATTACGGCAAATTCGGCGGCAGTTTCATCTTCGGTTCGGAAATAAAGAGTTTTCTTGAATTTCCGAAATTCAAAAAAGAGGTCAATACGGTCGCTCTCGAAAATTATCTGACATTTCAATATTCGGTGCTTGAAGAAACGTTTTTCAAAGGCGTTTTCAAGCTGATGCCCGGGCATTGCCTTACATACAAAGACGGCAAGATAAAAACAAGGCGTTATTTTCAGCCCAAATTCGAACCCGAGCCTGCGGGTCTGCAAGACAGCATAAAAGCCGTTGACGACGTTATGCACGACAGTATAATCGCGCACAAAGTCAGCGATGTCGAGGTCGGCTCTTTCCTTTCGAGCGGTGTGGATTCAAGCTTTGTGGCTGCCACATTCAACGGCGACAAGACATTTACCGTCGGTTTTGACTATGAAAAATACAACGAGATAGGCTATGCTGAAAAACTTTCCGAAAAAGTCGGTATAGACAATTACAGCAAAGTCATATCTACCGAAGAATATTGGGAAAATCTGCCCAAAGTTCAGTATCACATGGACGAACCGCTTGCCGACCCTTCGGCGATAGCGCTTTATTTCGTCAGCCGTCTTGCCTCAAAACACGTTAAAGTTGCGCTTTCGGGCGAAGGTGCGGACGAATTTTTCGGCGGTTACAACATTTACCGCGAACCCATGGATCTTGGCATAATGACGGCTATACCAAAGCCCATACGCAAATTTATGGCAAATATCTGCCGCGCGCTCCCCTTTAAAATAAAGGGTATGAATTTTATAATACGCTCATCAATGGATCTGGAAGAACGCTTTATCGGCAATGCCAAGATGTTTTCGGAAAAAGAGCGTGCAAAGATACTTAAAGACCCGACCGGCAAATATAACCATATGGAGATAACAAAGCCCTATTACGACTTTACAAAAGGGCTTGACCCCGTGACCCGTATGCAGTTTATAGACCTTAATTTGTGGATGGTCGGCGATATACTGCTTAAAGCGGATAAAATGAGTATGGCAAACTCGCTTGAAGTGCGCGTACCGTTCCTTGACAAAAAAGTTTTTGATGTGGCGCGCAAAATACCCGCCGATTACCGCGTGAACCGCCGCGCAACAAAATACGTTTTCAGAATGGCTGCAAAAGATTGTCTGCCCGAAGAGGTGGCAAGCAAGAAAAAGCTCGGTTTCCCCGTGCCTATACGTGTATGGCTCAGGGAGGACAAGTATTACAACATAATAAAAGAAGCCTTTAACGGTGAGGGCGCAAAAAAATATTTCAATACGGACGAAATAATGAAATATCTTGACGACCACCGCGCGGGCAAAGCCGACAACAGCCGCAAGATATGGACTATATATATGTTCCTTGTATGGTACAACAGATATTTTCAAGAGGAAAAAGCGGCATAGACCGCAGACCGTAAATACGAATATGAAAAGGAGATAATTTTTATGGAAAACTGTATCTTTTGTAAACTTGCCAACGGTGAAATACCCACAAACACGGTATACGAGGACGAAAACTACCGTGTCATAATGGACGCGAACCCTGCAAATATCGGTCACAGCCTTGTTTTGCCAAAAAAGCACGGCAAAGATATTTTCGAGCTTGACTCAGAAACCGTCGCAGGCGCTCACGCCTTGGCAAAAAAAGTTGCCGAAGCCGCAAAAAAAGCCCTTGATGCCGACGGTATAAACATACTACAAAACAACGGCGAAAGCGCGGGTCAGACCGTTATGCATTTCCACATACACGTTATACCCCGTTTCAAAAACGACTGGCCGTCAATGCCCATGCATCAATCGGGCGCGACCGACGAAGAAACAAAAGCCGCTTGCGCAAAGATAGGCGAATTTATGAAATAAGGCAGGCTTTCTGACAAGGAAAAAAGATTATGAATATTATCGCTGTATTATGTTTTTTTGCTGTCATTATACTTATAGCGCTTGATTTTCTGCATATAATAAATCTTACAAGCCGCATATTTATGCTCGTATATCTTGTGACAATGCCGCATATAGTATTGATAAGCTACCTTATTTTCAAATATGCGCCTCTGCCCGTGCTGTGGTTTCTGACGACTGTCATACTGTTTACATATGTTTTTTTCAGGATACTTATTTCGCCCAACCGCCGCAAAAATATAGAATCGTTAAGGCTCTATGTCATGCAAGGCGGCAGGTGGCTGCTGCTTTACGCCTTTTTCTGCGCCGCCATACAGCTTGCGTTTTATATGGTGCTTGTTTTCGGCTGCGGTGTAAAGCTCGGAAAACTGCTTGTTGCCGATATGATCGCCGCATTGCTGTTTATATGGGCGGCAGCCTTTGTCGGCGCTATGCGTGTACTCTGTACAAGCAGCTGGCTCAGCGTTGTCAAACGTGTTCTTTTTATTGTTTTTATAAACCTGCCCATCGCAAATATGTTTATGATGGCAGAGATTATCAAAGTTGCGGGGCTTGAATACGAATATTTCGGCTATAAGAACATCAAAGCCGAACACCGCAAAGGCAACGACATATGCAAAACCAAATATCCCATTATAATGATACACGGTGTCGGTTTCCGCGATCTGCGCGTTTTCAACTATTGGGGCAGGATACCCCGTGTGCTTGAAGAAAACGGCGCGTCCATATACTACGGCAATCAGGAGGGCTGGGCAACGGTCGATACCAATGCGCCGCTCATCAAAAAATGCATATTATCGGTCATAAAAGAAACGGGTGCCGAAAAAGTGAACCTTATCGCCCATTCAAAAGGCGGTCTTGACGCACGCAAGGCGATAAGCCAATTGGGCATGGATAAATATGTTGCAAGCCTTACTACCATATCCACACCCCACAGGGGCGTTAAAATGGCTGATGTGCTTGTGCATATGCCAAAACCCTTATTCAGGATAATAACTTTTTGTATAAACGGTATTTTTCGCGCTTACGGCGACAAGCACCCCGATTTTATCCGCGCAGCCTATGACTTTACAACAAAGCGTCAGGCGCGTTTCAACCGTGACTGCCCCGATATGGACGGCGTATATTACCAGAGCTACGCAAGCGTTATGAAAAATATGTTCAGCGATGATATACTCGGTCTGTCCTATCTTTTTATAAGCCTTATCGACAGCAAGGAAAACGACGGTCTTGTTACGGTAGAATCCGCAAAATGGGGCGTATTCAAAGGCGTTATGCGCAATAAATACCGCCGCGGCATATCCCACGGCGACGCCATAGACCTTAAAAGAGAAAATTACCGAGGTTTCGATGTTACGGAAAAATATGTAGAAATTGTTTCCGATTTAAAAAATATGGGGTTCTGAACTGCCCCGTGTTGATTTTATTAGGAGGAGCATCATGTCAAAAATCATGCTTGTTGACGGCAACAGCCTTATAAACCGCGCATTTTATGCCATGCCCGTGCTTACCGACCCAAACGGCGAGTATACAAACGCGGTCTACGGTTTTTTGAATATATTTTTTAAATTGATGGACGAAGAAAAGCCCGAAATGTGCATTGTATGTTTTGATGTGCATCAGCCGACTTTCCGCCATATAGAATATGCGGAATACAAGGGTACACGCCATGCCATGCCCGAAGAACTTCGCCCGCAGATACCGCTGCTTAAAAAAGTGCTTGGTTCTATGAATATAAAAACGGCGGAGCTTGGCGGCTACGAGGCGGACGACCTTTTGGGTACGCTTGCAAAAAAAGCCGAAAAAGAGGGTATCTCTCCCGTTATAGTTTCGGGCGACCGCGATCTCTTGCAGCTTGCAAGCGACACAATACTTGTGCGTATACCCAAAACAAAGGGCGGCTACACCGTTGTTGAAAACTACCATGCTCAAGAGGTAAAAGACACCTACGGCGTAACTCCGTCGGAATTTATCGAAATGAAGGCACTTATGGGCGATACAAGCGACAATGTGCCGGGCGTACCCTCCATCGGCGAAAAAACAGCCTCTAAAATAATACAGCAATTCGGCTCGGTAGAAAACGCAATAGCCCACGCGGACGAGGTCACGCCGAAACGCGCCGCCGAAAATCTCAAAACATACAGCGAACAGGCGCTTCTCAGCAAAAGACTTGTTACAATAGATACAAATGCGCCTGTTGAAGTCGTTTTCTCCGAGGCTCTGACCGACAATATGTTCAACGAGTTCTCTTTAAACGAATTTAAGTCGCATAATTTCAAAAGTTTTCTTTCCCGTTTTGAGATAGAAACACCGAAAACAAAGGCTGATTTTTTATTTACGGACGACAAAAAAGCCGCCGAAGAACTTGCGGACAGGCTCGACGATATATTTTCATGTGAATTTTTCTTTGAAAACGGCGCGCTTGAGGCTGCCGCAATAAGCGATAAAAATATTGACGGCGCATTGCTTGCCCTGCCTCAAAGCGAACTCATAGAATTGTTTGCAAAGCTCTTTGCAAGCGGCAGGCGGATAATAATGCACGATATAAAAAAGGCGTATGTTTTTTTCAAAAAGCGCGGTATAGCCTTCGGAAACACCGTTTTTGACACGATGATAGCGGCATATCTGCTGGACCCCGGCAAGAACGACTATACGCACAGCGCCGTTGCGGACGCCTTTTTGCAATACGATATGCCGAGCCGGGAGCAAATTTTCGGCAAGGGCAAAGCCGAAAAGACTTTAAGCGAGCTTATCACGGTCGAACGTGACAGACTCACGGAATATTGCTGCGGCTGTTCCCGGGTGATACTTCATGCGCACGAACGCCTTGAAAAAGCGCTTTCCGAAAAAAATATGACTTCGCTTTATTTCGATATAGAACTTCCGCTCGTTTATGTTCTCGGGGATATGGAACTTTTCGGTATGCGTGTAAACAGGCAGGCAATAGCGGATTACGGCAAAAAGCTTCAGCTCAAAGCGGACGAGCTGACAAAAGAGATATACGAACTTGCGGGCGAGGATTTCAATATAAATTCGCCAAAACAGCTTGGTGTGATACTTTTTGAAAAACTCGGTTTGAAGGGCGGCAAAAAAACACGCACGGGCTGGTCCACAAGCGCGGATATACTCGAAAAACTTGCCAAAGAAAACGAAATAGTACAAAAAGTGCTTGAATACCGCAGCCATACAAAGCTGAAATCGACCTATGCCGACGGGCTGCTTGCGGTCATAGACGAAAGCGACGGCAAAATACATTCCACCTTTAACCAGACCATAACAACAACGGGGCGCATAAGCTCGACCGAACCCAACTTGCAGAATATACCGATAAAAACAGAGAGCTTCGCAAAGTTTTCATCCCCGATGACAACTTTATTTATCTTGACGGCGACTATTCGCAGATAGAGCTTTGTCTGCTTGCGCATCTCTCGGGGGACGAAACACTTATAAACGCCTTCAAAAACGGACAGGACATACACCGCCTTACGGCATCTCAGGTGTTCAATGTACCCTTCGACGAGGTCACGCCCCTGCAGCGTTCCAACGCAAAGGCTGTGAATTTTGGCATAATATACGGTATGAGCGCATTCTCACTAAGTCAGGACCTTGATATATCCCGCGCCGATGCCGAAAACTATATATCGGGATATTTTGCAAAATATCCTAAAGTAAAGACTTATCTTGACGCCTCCGTCGATCTTGCAAAGAAAAACGGCTATGCAAAGACCGCTTACGGCAGGATACGTTATATACCCGAAATTATGAGCAGTTTCAATCTGCGAAGTTTCGGCGAACGTGTGGCAATGAATATGCCCATACAGGGTACAGCCGCCGACATCATCAAAATAGCTATGGTGCGTGTGCATAAGGCGCTTGAAGGGCTGCGTTCACGGCTTATACTGCAAGTGCATGACGAACTTTTGCTGGAGGTATACAAGCCCGAACTTGAAGAAGTGACAAAAATACTTACAAACGAAATGTGCAATGCCGCAAAACTTGCCGTACCGCTTGTTGTAGACGCACACACGGGGGAAAACTGGTATGACGCAAAATAAAAAACCGTTTGTCATAGGTCTTACGGGCGCAAGCGGCAGCGGCAAAAGCGCTGTGGCAGAGATACTTGCCTCCCTCGGCTGCCTTATAATAGACTGCGACAAAACAGCGCATGAAAATATGGCAAAAGGCGGTGTCGCATACAACGATATAATCAAAACATTCGGCAGCGGCATACTTTCACCTTCGGGCGAAATAGACCGCAAAGTCCTTGGCACAATAGTTTTCGGGGACGGCGACAAGCTTTCAAAACTTAACGCCATAACGCATTCGCATATAAAAAACAAGGTCTGGCAAATCATAGCCGACAACGGTGAATATGCCTGTATTGTAATAGATGCGCCGCTTTTGTTCGAGGCGGATATGGCAGGCTGCTGTGACAGCCTATGGCTTGTGACCGCCGACAAGGCGACACGTCTTGAACGTGTGATGCAGCGTGACGGCATAGACGCCGCGGCTGCCGAAAAGCGTTTTTTACACCAAAGCGCAGCCTTATCGCACAAAGAGCTTTTCGATGTTGTCATTTTGAACGAATATAAAAATAAAAAGGAACTGGAAGCCGACATTAAAACACACTTTAATGCGCTTCCTATATAGAAGTATGTTTTTGAAAAAAATATTCAAGGGCTTTATCAGAACGGTATTGACTGTCTTGTTGGCTGTATTTGTGCTTTACTGCGCAATATGCATACTATTCCCGATAGAGCATTATGACCTTATACAAAAATATGCCGAAGAATACGGGCTTGACCCCGCTTTTGTCTGCGCGGTCATCAATACCGAAAGCGGCTTTGACCCAAACGCCCGGTCACCGAAGGGCGCAAAGGGGCTTATGCAGCTTATGGACGATACCGCAGAATGGATAGCGCCGCAGGTGCCTATTGAAAATTTCAATGTTTTTCGCGTAACGGAACCCGAGCTGAATATAAGGCTCGGCTGCTGGTATCTTTCATACCTGAACAGGACTTTTGACGGCGACCTTACGCTTATGATAGCCGCCTATAACGCAGGCAGCGGCAATATAGCAAAATGGCTTGAAAACGAGGAATACAGCAAAGACGGCAAAAGCCTTAACAAAATACCTTATAAAGAAACAGAAACCTACATTATAAAGATAAAAATAAACCGACTGATATACTCTTGGTTAATAAAGGTGGATTTTTATGGATAAACATATCCGGCGGATATTCTGCCTGTTCTTGATATGCATATATCTTACAGCCTGCTCAAATACGGACGTGCAGCCGACCGATGACACCGAGGAGCATCAGACCATTGTCGACAGCGCCACGGGCGAAGAAGTGGTCATAGACAGCGGCGGTACCATATCCCTTTCAATGGGCTACCCCGCAACGCTTAACCCGCTTGAAAACACCGATATGCGTGTTGACCGTGTATTGAGCCTTATATTCCAGCCGCTTTTCGGCATTGATGAAGAAATGCAGCTCAAACCCGTTCTTGCGCAGGAATACAGGCTTTCCGCCGACGGTAAAACACTTTCCGTCACTTTGCGCGACGGTATGACATGGGCTGACGGCGAGCCGATAACAGCCGCCGACATAGTTTTTTCTATGCAGACTATCAAAAACGCCCCGTCGGCATCTCTCTACAAGCCCGCGATGGCAAATGTGGAAAGCTGCTATCAGAGCGGCACGCTCACGGCTGTTATAAATTACAGCGACCCTTACGGCGGCAGCGTATATAACCTTTGCATACCGCTCATACCAAAGCACCATTACAGGCACGGCAACGATTTTGAACCGCTCGGCAGCGGCTGTTACCGTATGACCGAATACAAAGAAAAGCATTATATGAAACTGACCGCCTCAAACGGTGCGAACAAGGGTATGCCATATATACAAAATATAGATGTGATGTTCGCGCCCGACCCCGAAATGGATATAGACGCTTTCCGCACGGGTATGACCGATGTGTTGGTCACCGACCTTAACACAATGGGGCGTATAGATGTGAGCCGCGATATAAGCGTCACCACATACAACAGCGACCAGTTTGAATTTTTGGGCTTTAATTTTTCACAGCCCGTTCTCAGAAACAGCAGTTTCAGGCAAGGTCTTGCCTACGGCATACCTTTGCAGGATATTGTAAACGACATATATCTCGGCAATGCAACAAAAAGCATTACGCCCATAAACCCTGCCTCGGCGCTGTCAGCCCCCGCAGGCGTTGACGTTTACGAATATAACCGTGAATTTGCCCAGAATATGCTTTCGGCGGCAGGCTACGACCTTTCAAAACTGACGCTCACGCTGCTTGTCAACAATGACAATAACGAGCGTTTAAAAATAGCAAAGATAATTGCAGACTCCCTCGGTGAATTGGGCATGACCGTCACCATAGACGCCGTGGATTTCAGCACCTATATAAGCAAGCTGCAAAAAGGCGATTTTCAGCTGTATATCGGCGGTACGGAGTTAAATAAAAGAATAGAACCGTCGGCGCTGCTTGGCGCAGGGGGCAGCCTTAATTACGGGCATTACAGCGATGCGCACATGAACGAGCTGCTTG
>CANRCU010000074.1 GCA_947629215.1 uncultured Clostridia bacterium | reverse complement strand
CCGTTTTCCAAACTTGGTGTGTATGAAGATAAGCGGTTATTACAAGAATAAAGGTCATAACGTCAAACTTCTTATGTGTTATGAAGATCTGAACGATTATGACCTTATTTATATTTCAAAAGTATTTACCGCAACGGAAATTCCCGATGATGTTTTAAAGCTGCCTAATGTAAAATACGACGGTACGGGCTTTTTCTATGATAAAGCCGAGCCGCTGCCTGATGATATTGAGCATTGTATGCCCGATTATCACTTATACGATGATTTTGTAAAAAGCAGGATAGACGGCGGAGAAAAGAAAAGCAATTTTACATACTACACCGATTTTTCAATAGGCTACACAACAAGGGGCTGTATAAGACGGTGCAGTTTTTGTGTAAATAAAAACTATACGGCAAGCAAGCTGCACTCTCCCGTCAAAGAATTTTTGGACGAAACAAGACCGTATATATGCTTGCTTGACGATAATATATTTGCCTGCAAAGATTGGAAAAAGGTTTTTGACGATCTTATTGCAACGGGTAAGCGTTTTCAATATAAGCAAGGTGTTGATGAAAGGCTTTTAACAGACGAAAAATGCGAATATCTGTTTAAAAAATCAAAGTATGCAAAAGACAAGATATTTGCCTTTGACAACATAAAGGATAAGGAAATTATTATATCCAAACTGAAAATGATACGCAGATACACCGATGAACGCATAAAATTTTATGTTTTATGCGGATATGATGAAAAAGGTGTTTATGACAGCGATTTTTGGAAACAGGATATAATAAACCTTTTTGAGCGAATAAAAATACTTGCGGAATATAACTGTTTGCCGTATGTGATGCGCTTTGAAAAGTACAAAGAGAGTAAATACAGAGGAATATACTTAAACGCTGCCGCTTGGTGTAATCAGCCTAATATGTTTAGGAAAGTAACGTTTGCCGTTTTCAGCAAGCAAAGAGGTATGAACAGAAAAGGCATAGAACTTCACGGCAAAGATTATATTGCATACGAAAAAAGCGGTCTGCCCAAAGGTGCAGCGTGGCGGTATTTAGACGAATTTACCGCTGATTATCCCGAAATAGCAAACGCATACTTTAATTTTTGCGGTGACATTTTACCGAAATAAAATATAACATCACACATTTTGAGCCGAGTTTAACAATTCGGCTTTTTTTTATGCAAATTTCAAGAAAGGACTAATAAATGGATAAAGAAAAAACAGCGATAGAAAGACTTAAAACAGCGGGCGAAATGAGCCTTGCTACATATCAAAAGCCCATAATTATCACATATTCGGGTGGAAAAGACAGCGATCTTTTGCTTGAATTGGCGTTACGCAGCGGCATTGAATTTGAACTTGATCACAGCTTGACAACGGCGGATGCACCCCAGACCGTCCGACACGTCAAACAGGTGTTCAAGGATATGGAAGAAAAAGGCATAAAGTGCCATATTGATTATCCCAAAATGAGTATGTGGCAGCTGATACCCCACAAGTGTATACCTCCGACAAGAGTTATACGCTACTGCTGCCGTGAACTCAAAGAAAGTAACTGTAAACACCGTATGATCGCAACGGGTGTTAGATGGGCTGAAAGCGTAAAGCGCAGAAAAACAAGGGGCATATATGAAGATACGCACACCAACAGGGATAAAAAAATCGTTTTAATGAATGACAATGACGATAAGCGCAAGCTATTTGAACGCTGTCAAATACAGGCTAAAACGATAGTCAATCCTATCATAGATTTTACGGATGATGAAGTGCTTGACTTCTATAAAAATGAATGTAAATATCATAATCCTCTCTATGATATGGGTTTTCACCGTGTTGGCTGTATCGGCTGCCCGATGGCAAGCAAGCACAGGATCTTTGAGTTTGAGGTCTTTCCGAAGTATAAAGAAATGTATATAAGAGCTTTCGGGCGTATGCTTGAAAGGCGCAAGGAAAAAGGTCTTGAGTCAAACATTGAATGGAACACGGCACAGGATGTTTTTGATTGGTGGATAAACGGTTAAAACACATATTTGATTTTTAAAATTTATGTTGCGGCATTTCATTATAATATGGTAAAATATATATAATTTCTTGATATGGAGGTAATAGAGATGAACAAGCAGAATAATGATAAGCCTATTCTTGTAAGCTCTCACGATATATATTTGGACAACGATTATATAAAATGGATACACGATATAAAAGACCGTTTTAGGAATATTCAGATAAAAGCTGCATTAAGAGTTAATTCGGAACAGCTTTTGTTTAATTGGCAGTTGGGCAGAGATATTGTAAAACGTAAGATCGAGGAAAAATGGGGAAACGGTATTGTTGAACAATTAAGCCTTGATTTGCAGAGCGAATTCCCTTCTGTAAAAGGTTTTAGCGTATCAAATCTTTGGTATATGAAAAGATGGTATTCTTTCTATTCACAATGCGGAAATGAAAAACTACAACAACTTGTTGTAGAAATGGAAAAAAGAGTTTTTTCTAATTCTACAAGACTTGAACAAATTGGTATAAATACTTCAGAGCAAAAACTACAACAACTTGTTGTAGAATTAGATTTCCCTAAAATTTTTGCGTATGTGCCTTGGGGACATCACCTGCAAATAATAACAAAGGCAAATACAGTCGAAGAAGCATTGTTTTATATCGAAAAAACAATAACCGAAGGTTGGAGCCGCAGAGCATTGATCGATTGTATTAAAGCCGATATGTACCATAATATCGGAAGTGCCTTAACAAACTTTTCGGAAATGCTGCCCGAAGTACAAGGAAGGCTTGCACAGGAAATTATCAAAGATACTTATGATTTAAGTTTTGTTGAACTGCCAAAAGGATATGCCGAAAGCGAATTGGAAACCGCTTTAGAACAAAATATAACAAGGTTTTTGTTGGAACTCGGCACAGGTTTTGCATTTGTAGGCAGACAAAAAGAGATAGTTGTTGCGGGTAAAACACGAAAAATTGATATGCTTTTTTATCACATACATTTAAAATGTTATGTTGTTATTGAATTAAAAGCAGCATCTTTTGAGCCTGAATTTGCAGGAAAACTCAACTTTTATGTAAATGCGGTAAATGAATTGATTAAAACGGCAGATGAAAACCCAACGATAGGTCTTTTGATTTGTAAAGACAAAAATCAGACAGAAGTACAGTGGGCATTTCAAGGTATTCAAACTCCTATGGGTGTCGCATCATACGATAAAATCAAATTAAAGGAAATACAAAATCAACTTCCTACTGTTGAGCAAATACAAAAGCGAATTGAACAGGCGGAAGAAGAATTTAATTTAAACAAAAAAACAACAGACTAAATAATATAACTATTTAAGGCAAGTATGGAAACGTACTTGTCTTTTTTTATTTCAGAAAGGAATGGTATTTATCAGCAAATTAGTAGTTAGTGAAAAGCCCTCCGTAGCTATGAGCATAGCAAAGGTGTTGGGCGCAAAGAACAGGAAATATTGTTACATAGAGGGCAAAGGCTATATTATTACTTGGTGTATAGGTCACTTGGTAAGCCTTGCGCCGCCCGAAAGTTACGATGAAAAATATAAAAAATGGGATAATCTTCCCGTTATCCCTGCCGCTTGGCAGTACGAAGTACTTGCAGGCACAAGAAAACAGTTTAATGTCATAAAGAAACTTATGCACTCAAAAGATGTTGACAGCGTTGTGTGTGCTACCGATGCGGGGCGTGAGGGCGAACTTATTTTCAGACTTGTCTATGAACAGGCAGGCTGTAAAAAGTCTATCCTGCGCCTTTGGGTATCTTCCCTTGAAGATATGGCTATCAAAAAAGGCTTTGAAAATCTTAAACCGGGCAAGGACTATGACAATTTATATAATTCTGCCGTGTGCCGAGAACGTGCCGATTGGCTTGTCGGTATAAATATGACAAGATATTTTACCGTAAAGAACGGCAACAACGGTGTTATCAGCATCGGCAGAGTGCAAACACCTACACTTGCTATGATCTGTGCCCGTGATAATGAAATTAAAAATTTTGTTAAGGGCTATTATTATACGGTTGAGATAAACTGCGGCTTGTTTACAGCGGTTAGTAAGAAGTTTGAGGTCAAGGACTTGGCTAATGCTGTGGGTGCAAACTGTAAAACAGCGAAGGTCAAGGAAATACGCAAGGAAAATAAATCTTCTGCGCCGCCGAAACTTTATGATCTTACGGCATTACAGAGAGATGCAAACAGGCTTTTCGGCTTTACCGCCCAGCTGACACTTGACATTTTACAGAAATTGTATGAGGGAAAACTCGTTACCTATCCCCGAACTGACAGCAATTATCTTACAGAAGATATGGAAGAAACGGCATTGTCGGTCATATCGGCTATTACTGCGGCAATGGACTTTGAAATATCGTCAAACCCCGATGTAAAGCGTGTTATGAATAACAAGGGCGTGAGCGATCACCACGCAATTATACCGACAATTAACATTAAAACTGCCGATTTATCAGCACTTGACGATAATTCACATAAACTTCTGCACCTTATATCTGCCCGTTTGCTTTCAGCAACAGCCCCGAAATATGAGTATGAGCAGACAACGGCGGTTTTATCCTGCACGGGCTGTGAATTTACGGCAACGGGCAAGACGGTTAAAAACGGCGGTTATAAGGATGTTGAAAAGCAGCTTTTGAATATCACAAAGAGCAAGCCTGCCGACAAGGACGAAAAAGAAACAGTCCTGCCGCATATTTCGGAGGGTATGGAATACCCCGTAACCCCTGCGGTCAAGGAACATGAAACAACACCGCCAAAACACTACACGGAAGATACATTGCTATCCGCTATGGAAAACGCAGGAAGTGACGATTTTGTGAAAGACAGTTTTGAGCGCAAGGGGCTTGGTACGCCTGCGACAAGGGCGAATATAATCGAAGTGCTTTTAAAGCGTGGTTACATTGAGCGCAATGGGAAACAGCTTATTTCCACCGACAAGGGAAATATGGTTATAAATACCGTTCCCGAAACGCTTAAATCGGCAAAAATGACTGCTGAATGGGAATGTGAATTATCGCACATAGCAAAAGGCACGGCAGACAGTAAAGCCTTTATGCGTAACACGGAAAACTTTGTAAAGGTCATTTTATCGGCATAAAGGGGGCTTTGAATGGGATTAAATATCGGATATTTAACAAGTGACAGAACACCGCAGGGCGATGAGGTATATACACCGTTTTATGCCGTAGCCCCGATTTTGAAATATGTTGATAAGAATAAAAAAATATGGTGTCCGTTTGATGAAAATTGGAGTGCTTTTTACCAAACTTTCAAAGAAAACGGCTATAATGTTATCCGCAGCAGTTTAAAAGAGGGACAGGACTTTTTCAATTATGAGCCTGCCGATTATGATATTATAATCAGCAACCCACCTTTCAGCAAAAAGGACTACATATTAAAACGGCTTGACGAACTCGGAAAACCTTTTATGCTGCTACTGCCCGTGAACTCCATACAAGGCAGTAAACGCTATGATTGGTGCTATAAAAACGGCATAGAGATGTTGGCGTTTGACAAAAGAATTGATTATCATACTTGGGATAATTTTCAGACCTACACAAAAGGCAACCATTTTGGAAGTGCTTATTTCTGCCGTAATGTACTGCCCAAAGCCCTTATTGTTGAAAAACTTGAAAAATTTGAAAGACCGTTAAAGGAGGTATCGGAAAATGACAGACCAACAGCAAATTGATAAAATGTATGCAGAACAAGCTGCGTATGAGGCACAGTATGCCGCTTATATGGAACAGGCGCAGGCAGAAATGGACTTTATAAGCGGATATGTACCGCCCGTTGAAAGGGAAAGCGATATAGCTTTTACTTCCGAAATATCGGAAAAGACTTTTGAGGAAGTAAAAAAGCCCGAACAGGCAAAGGCGGCAGAGGTCGAACAGACCGAAGAATTATCTGCTGACAAGAAGGAAAAGACAGCCGAACAGGAAAATGAGGGAATTTTAATGGCACAGAAAGCCGCCGATGAGGTATCGGCTGAATTACTTACCGCAAGGCGATACACAAACCTCACGGATATAAACAGCGATATAGTGGATATGGTCAAAAAAGCTGATTTTGGCGATATGTTCCCCACCGATGATATAAATGTTGAAAACGCAACAGAGGTTATGGATATGCTTTTGAGAATGGCAGACGAACATAACAATGCGGAGGCACAAAACATAATAGGTGTTTGCTATATGACAGGTACAAATATTCCTATGGATATTTCAAACGCCCTCGATTACTTTGCTATGGCTGCCGAAAACGGTCATACGGGCGGTATGCGTAACCTTGCAATAGCATTGGAAATAAACGGCAGTAAAGATAAAGACAAGATAATTACTATGTATGACAAGGCTGCAAAGAACGGCGATCCTTATGCACTTAACAATTTAGCCGTTTGCTATATGACGGGGGACGGTGTTAAAAAGGATATGAAACAGGCTATAAATCTGTTTGAAAAGGCGGTAAATGCAGACGATACACTATCAATGGTAAACCTTGCGGATTGTTACTCGGTCGGCAACGGTGTTATTCGTAATGAAAGCAAAGCCTTTGAACTCTATAAAAAGGCTGCCGACAATGGCAGTATAGAGGGTATGCGCTCCGCTGCAATATATCTTTTTGAGGGGAAAGGCACAAAGCAGGATCTAAAAGCGGCACTTGAATATTTTAAGCAGGCTGCCGATCTCGGAGATGAAATATCAAAAAAGCGTTATGACGAAATATCGGCTAAAATGCAGTTAAAAAAGCACGAAGATGTGTCTGTAAATAACCCTGCACCACAGAAAAAATCGGCATTGAGTGCTATTCTTGACAGGGGCAGACAGGCACAGGCTAATGATGCCGCCGCAAAGGCTGCACCCGAAAAGACCGCACCCGATGTTAGCATAGGAAAAGGCGGTGGCAGATAAAAATGGTATTGCTGAAAAAATCAATGCGTATGCCTGCTATACCTTTATGGCTGATAATTGTTGGTATAACTGTTATAGTTGTCATTGTGGGCTTTTTTATTTATAAAGCAAAGTCAAAAAAGGCTGATAGCAAACCGCAGGACGAGAAAGCTGCTCCAAAGCCCGAAACAACAGCCCTAACAAAAAAACAGACAGAAGAAATTTTCCCCGTTCATTCCGCTGCCGTGATAAACGGCATAAAGGACGGCATAACGCCCGAAAATGCCGTAATAACCTATATTCTTATGCAGGCAGCACTTGGCAATATAAATATGGGTACAAAAAACGATGAATTTTATATCTACTTTAAAAACGAAAGAATATCACACTTCCTTAAAAAGTGGTATGGTATTTTAAAAATGGTAGAAAGTAAATTTATGGATAAAAGCGATTATGCTATTCAGATAAGGGGCGAACTTGAAAAGAATAAAATAATGGAAAAAAGCAGTATAGAAAGGTTTTTCAACGATCTGTAAGAAAATGCCCAGTTAGGTTTTTACAAAAATAGGTACCCAAAAAATATGCCGCCCGGTATAGTTTTAACGAACTTTATACAAGGCGGTATATTTATATTGAAATACAACCGATTATATAGTAAAATATTCATAGAGGGAGGAACTTAATGGAAAAGGAAACAAAAAGAGAAAAAATAATTCGCATAAGCAACCTTATGACAGACGAAACTATGAACTTAACTCGGTCAAGGGATAATTGGCTGAATTTTCTTGAAATTTCCGCAAGGCTTTACAAGCGCAGTTTTAATGATATAGTTATTATTGCGGCACATAAGCCCGATGTTGAAAAATGCGCACTTTTCAACCAATGGAGTGATTTGGGCTATCGTGTAAAAAGGGGCGCAACGGGCATCCCGCTTATTCGTTTAAAAAACGGTGTTCGTGATCTGATACACGTTTTTGATGTATCGGATACCATAGCCACCAAAGATGCGCAGGATATAACTACTTGGGCAATATCTGGTAAATATGAAAGAGCCATTACACAGCGATATGCAAGCGAATACTGCTTGACAGAGGGTGCAGGACTTGAAAGCCTTATTTCCGAAAGAGTTAAGGGCTTGCTTGATGAAAACATAAGCAATTATCTTAACGAATTGGAAAACAACAAAGGCGGTTCGCTTATAGAAGAACTTGACCGTCAAAACCTTGCCCTGCGTTTCCGTGAGATAGCCGAAGAAAGTATAAAACTTATGATTTGCGAACGCTGCGGCATACACAGGTACGTTGATGAAGAAAGTTTAAAATACTTGGGCGATTTCAACACCTATGCCACTATTTTACAGCTTGGCGATGCAGTAACCAAAACCGCACAAACGGTACTTGCCGAAATAGCAAAGGAAGTCCGTTACTGCGAACAATATAAACTCAATGAAAGGAATGACGATTATGGAAAAGACAATGACAAAGGAACAGGCGTTACCGATGTACAAAGAGGAGAACGGACTGACCTACCGCTTGGACGAGGAAACACAGACCTATCTTCCGATGGTAGACTTGGAAGTGATACCTTACGAACAGACAATGTGGACACGCCATCGCTTGGAATTTCTCGAACAGCACAGACACGCAACGTATCAGATGTTGTTAGTGAGAGGAATGGAACATCACTTGACGGAAGTAAACAGACAGGCGAACGAAATGGAGGATCGCTTGATGGAACAGATGTCACAGGCAGAGGGGATAACGGCGGAACTGAAAGAGAAAGACCCGATAACTTGGGCGCAGATGAGGAACAACCTCAAACAGAGAGTAAGAGAGATAATCCACAACGAAATAATTTACGCATAAGCGACGAAGAAACGGCAGAGGAAAACAAAACCCCTGCCGTTTCTGTCGTTAAGACAATAGAAATTGAGAAGTATTCGGAACGTGATGAAAACGGCAGAGTTAAGGTCATAGGTCACTTGACCGCAGGCGAAGTCTTTGAACAGTTACAGACACACCTTAAAAACAACAATATGCTGCCCGATGATTTTATTGATTATTTCAAGTTAAGCTATGATGTAAATGAAGATAGGGAAATACCCGAAGATGCGGAATTTACCTGTCACCCGAACTTTGGCGGCAGCGAGGGCATATATCTCGATATTGCTATGCACTCAAAAGGCAATGTTAGCCGATTTATCACAGGCAAAACATTAGAGGACGGCTATGCGGCATTTAAGCGTATGGGAGATCTGGCAACGGAATGTAACCTTATGCTTAACGGTAACGGTTGGGAATTTGAACGTCCCACACC
>CANRCU010000073.1 GCA_947629215.1 uncultured Clostridia bacterium | reverse complement strand
GCTGTCGGCGCAGGCGTGGCGGCAGCCGAAAAAATTATTTATTCGGAGGAATAACAAATGGATAACAAGAAAAATTCTCAGGCAAAGACAAACACAAATGCCAAGGCGAACACAAGTTCCAAGACAAACAGTGTAGAGTTTGCGGACGAGCTTGAAACAACAAATATGCCTTACGGCAACCAGGAAATAGGCAAAGGCAGCAAAAAAAGCAACAGCAAGGACAACTGCAAATAAAAACAAGTGACAAGCGGGCTGTCGTATGGCAGCCCGCTTTTTGTTTTTTTTATGGGGCTTTGCCCCATACCCCACAAGCCTTTTGTAAAAGGCTTGACCCAAAACTTTTGATCTTGGTTTTGCATATCGCTGAGGTGTTAAATTTTTACAATTTTTTACTCGTAATCCACAACATCTGCCCATCTGAGCAGAAACTCGCGTTCTTCTGCATTGCCTTTCACGCTTTGCGATGCCGCAACTATCGGCAGCCATGCCTGCACATACTGTCTTGCCGTATCACTCTTTTTACAAAACATATTCATATACATTTCAGCCGCTTCCGTATCTCCGGCAAGATTGAAAAGCAAATAAGTTCTTGCCACATCGGCGCTTGCATTGCCCTGTGTTGCGTGTGACCAATCCAGAATATGATAATTGCCCTCGGGGGAAATTATTATATTGCTCGGGTTAAAATCACCGTGACACACCTTATTGTGCTTAGGCATACCTTCGAGCCGTGTATGCAGCTCATATCTTGTTGTTGCATCAAGTGTGCTTTCACTTATTTTTCTGTTCATTTTATCTTTTAATTTATTAAGCAGAGGCGCACGTTTGCTGTGTACTTCCATTTGTATATCTACGAATTTCTCCATATACTTTTCAAGCGACGCTCTGTCCTCGGACATAAGCTCCGCAAGCGTGCGACCCTCGACAAAATCAAGTATTATAGCCCATTTGCCGTCTATTTTGCGTACCTCTTTAAGTGCCGGTATGCTAAGCCCGGTTTCCTCTACTCTCGCCTGATTCAATGCTTCGTTCAGAATATCCGCCTTTGAAAAATCATCGTCAAATACCTTCACCGCATAGTTTTCATACCTGTATATTTTTTTGTTTTTTCTTTCCGCAATAAGGTTTTCAAGTTTCATAAAATTGCCCCCTTTTACTCACCGTAATATGCTTTCAGATAAATATCTTTCATTTCGCTCATAAGCGGATAACGCGGATTTGCGCCCGTACACTGATCGTCAAACGCCTGCTCGGTCATTTCGTCCAGTGTAGCGAGAAAATCTTCTTCTTTTATGCCGTAATCCCTTATAGTATTTTTTATGCCGACCCTTGTTTTAAGCTCTTCTATCTTTTCTATAAATTTATTAAGGGTATCTTCATCATTTTCACCGAACACACCGCAATAATTTGCACATTCGACATAGCGCTCGAGCGCCTGCGGATATTGATATTGGCTGAACGTACCCATTTTTGTCGGAACATGGGCTGCGTTGTAACGCATAACATGGGTAATGAGCAGCGCATTTGCCACACCGTGAGGCAGATGATGAAAAGCGCCCAGTTTATGCGCAAGCGAATGGCACACACCCAAAAAGGCATTTGCAAACGCCATACCCGCAAGGCAGCTTGCGTTTGCCATTTTTTCGCGCGCAAGCATATCGGCAGAGCCGTTTTCATAAGCCGAAGGCAGATATGCAAATATCAGTTTCATCGCCTTCAAAGCAATACCGTCGGTGTAATCCGACGCCATTACAGAGGCATATGCCTCCAAAGCATGAGTCAAAGCGTCTATACCGCTTGCGCTTGTCAGACCTTTGGGCTGGTCTTTCATATTATCGGCATCTATTATCGCCATATCGGGCAATAATTCATAGTCGGCAAGCGGGTATTTTGTACCCGTTTTTTCGTCTGTAATGACTGCGAACGGCGTTACCTCGGAACCTGTGCCGGAGGAAGTGGGTATAGCTATAAAATACGCTTTTTCTCCCATTTTTGGGAATGTATAAACACGCTTTCTTATATCCATGAACCGCATTGCCATATCGTGAAAGTCAACTTCGGGATGCTCGTACAGCACCCACATTATTTTTCCCGCGTCCATTGCCGAACCGCCGCCAAGCGCAATTATAACATCGGGTTCAAACAACTTCATCTGTTCGGCGCCTGCTTTTGCGCACGCAAGATTCGGGTCGGGTGCAACATCATAAAAACAGGTGTACACAATACCCATTTCGTCTAATTTGTCGGTTATCGGCTTTGTGTAACCGTTTTTGTACAAAAAGCTGTCCGTAACGACAAAAGCCCTTTTCTTGCCCATTACACTGCCAAGCTCGTCAAGCGCCACGGGCATACTGCCTCTTTTAAAATAAACTTTTTCCGGAGTTCTGAACCAAAGCATATTTTCTCTCCTCTCGGCAACGGTCTTTATATTCAGCAAATGCTTGATACCCACGTTCTCCGAAACGGAATTACCGCCCCACGAACCGCAGCCCAGTGTCAGAGAGGGCGCAAGCTTAAAATTATAAAGATCGCCTATGCCGCCATGAGATGACGGTGTATTTATCAATATACGACAGGTCTTCATTGCTGCCTGATGTTTTGCGATCTTCTCTTTCTCGTCAACATTGATATATAATGAAGATGTGTGACCGTAACCGCCGTCGGCAACAAGCTGTTCGGCTTTTGAAAGCGCCTCGTCAAAATCAGCCGCGCGGTACATCGCAAGCACGGGCGACAGCTTTTCATGCGCAAATTCTTCGGAAATATCTACGGATTCGACCTCGCCTATCAGTATTTTTGTGTTCCGAGGCACTTCCACGCCCGAAAGCTGCGCTATCGCATAAGCGCTGCGTCCGACTATCTTTGCATTCAGAGAACCGTTTATTATGATGGTCTTTCTTACTTTGTCAAGTTCTTCATTATTTAAAAAATAACAGCCCCTGTCGATAAATTCACGTTTAACATCATCGTATATATCGCCTACAACCGTCACCGACTGTTCGGAGGCGCAGATCATGCCGTTATCGAATGTTTTTGAATGAATTATGGAATTGACCGCAAGGCGTATATCCGCCGTATCGTCAATAATAACGGGCGTATTGCCCGCGCCCACGCCAAGCGCAGGCTTGCCCGAGCTGTAAGCCGCCTTTACCATACTGGGGCCGCCCGTCGCAAGTATAATATCGGCGTTTTTCATGACCTCGTTGGTCAATTCAAGCGACGGCACATCTATCCAACCTATTATGCCCTCGGGCGCTCCGGCTTTAACAGCAGCATCAAGCACTGTCCTTGCTGCCTCCACAGTACATTTCTTCGCACGCGGATGCGGACTTATGATTATGGCGTTTCTTGTTTTCAGCGCAATAAGCGTTTTGAATATCACCGTGGACGTCGGGTTTGTTGTGGGTATGGCTGCCGCTATAAGACCTATCGGCTCGGCTATTTTTCTGATGCCGTAAGCCTTGTCTTCCTCTATAACGCCGCAGGTTTTTGCATCTTTATAGGCGTTGTAGATATATTCCGACGCATAGTGGTTTTTTATGACCTTATCTTCAACTATGCCCATGCCCGTTTCTTCCACCGCCATTTTTGCAAGCGGTATTCTTGCCTTGTTTGCCGCAAGCGCCGCTTCAAAAAATATTTTGTCGACCTGCTCCTGGTCAAACTTTGCAAACTCGCGCTGCGCTTGTTTCATCTCTTTCATTTTTTGCGTAAGCGCATCTAAGTTGTCAATGGTTATACTGCCCATTTCACTCATCCTTTCTTGTTTTGCCCGTTTTGGAACGAATTTTATTATATTATTTGCCGACGTACCAAAATTTATAAAGCGATTTTTTGTTATTTTTTTAACAAAGTTCCTTAATTTTTTTGGTTTTGACTTTACATCAAAACCAAAATACATTCTTTTCCTTATAAATATTATAACAAGAATAAGATGATATTGCAAGACTTTTCTTTATTTTGACAAAAGCCGACCTTTTTAAATATCTGCATCGTCACTAAGGGCTATATTGGCATCGGCAACATCGTCGAGTTTTCTGTTTATAGCCCTTGTTCTTGTACCGATAAGCTCGTCTAAATCTTTGTCTACCTTTTGGAGTTTGTTTTTTGTATCTTTAAGTGTTTGTTCAAACTTTGAAAATTCTTTCCTGACATCCTCCAGTATTTTCCAGACCTCTCCGCTCTTTTTCTGTATGGCAAGCGTGCGGAAACCCATTTTAAGGCTGTTGAGCATAGCTGCCATTGTTGACGGTCCCGCAATGTTTATCTTGAAATCCCTTTGCAGCTCCTCGACCATACCCATATTGACAACTTCGGAATACAGCCCCTCAAAAGGCAGGAACATTATCGCAAAATCCGTCGTATAAGGCGGTTCTATATATTTTGCGCTTATATCCTTTGCAAAGTTTTTGACCGTTTTTTCAAGCTGCTTTCTCTTCTCCGTTATATCGGCTTTGATACCCGATTCGTATGCATTCATAAGATTACGATAGGTATCCGCAGGAAATTTTGAATCTATAGGCAGCAAAATATATTCGCCGTTTTTATTGCCCGGCAGTTTTACCGCAAAATCCACCATTTCACGGCTGTTAGGCTTTACCCTCGTTTGTTTTAGGTAACTTTCTTGCGGGAGTATGTCGTCAAGTATTGCTTCAAGCTGTATCTCGCCGATAATTCCCCGTGTTTTTACATTTGAAAGAACATTTTTCAGGTCGGATACCCCGGATGCAACGTTTTTCATTTCGCCAAGACCTTCATAGACTTCCTGCAAACGTTTGTTTACCGTTTCAAAAGAGCGGTCTATGCGCTCGTTGAGTGTTTTTTGCAGCTTTTCGTTCACCGTACCGTTTATTTCCTCAAGACTTTTTTTGTTTTCTTCACGCAGTTTGTCTATATTTGCGCTGTTTGACTCGTGCATTTTATCAAGGGCAGAAATAAGGTCGTTTCTTATCCTGTCAAAACCGTTTTGCAATTCCGAAAGTTTATCGGTTACGGCGCGCTGCTGCCTGCCCTGCTCGTCACGCAGGCTGTCGCCAAACTTTGTTATAACGTTGACCACATTATTATTTGTATGTGAAAGTTTTTCGTCAAGTGAGTTTTGAAATTTTTCCCCGACGGTCGAATTTATCCTTTCAAGGCTTTCCCTGTTTGTGCGTTCAAGTTTTTCTATCCTGCCGCCGATCTCCCTTTTCATATCGTTCTGCTCGCTGCGCAGCATTTCCTGCTGTCTGTAAAGCTGTTCGGATATAACTTGGTTTTGATCCTGCAAAAAATCTATTGCGGTATCTATTTTTGTTCCGTTGTTACCGTCTTTCCTAAGTTCGACGCCTATCAGAAACATCAGCAAAACAATTATAAGGATACAGCAGATAAGTATAACAACATCCATATATACCTCCGTTTTGTCTACAAAAAAACCCGCCGGATACCGACGGGTATATAACTGTGTAATTACTCCGAAATCTTGGCTGCATTTACCTTGACGCCGGGACCCATTGTTGTTGTAAGAACAACGCTCTTGAGATAAGTACCCTTTGCAGCCGAAGGCTTAGCCTTTATAATAGCGCTCATAAGTGTGCGGAAGTTTTCTTCAAGTTTTTCGGCACCAAATGACACCTTGCCCACGGGAACGTGGATAATATTTGTCTTATCAAGACGATACTCTATCTTACCTGCTTTGATCTCTTCGATAGCCTTTGCAACATCCATTGTTACAGTACCTGCCTTGGGGTTAGGCATAAGACCCTTAGGACCGAGTACACGACCGATACGACCGACAACGCCCATCATATCGGGTGTAGCAACAACTACATCAAACTCGAACCAGTTTTCACCCTGGATCTTTGCAACAAGTTCCTCTGCGCCTACATAATCAGCGCCTGCCTGCTGAGCCTCGTCTGCTTTTGCACCCTTTGCAAAAACAAGCACACGAACGGTTTTACCCGTTCCGTTAGGGAGTACAACAGCACCCCTGACCTGCTGGTCTGCATGACGGCTGTCAACGCCAAGGCGTACATGAGCTTCGACCGTTGCATCAAAATTAACGCTGCTTGTCTGAGGTATCAATGCGCAGGCATCCGATACATCATATAAAACCGATTTGTCAACCAGTTTTGCTTTTTCAAGATATTTCTTTCCTCTTTTCACGAGTAGTTCCTCCTTATGTGGTAATTAGCGGGATCTTCCCTCCCACGTACGATCACGGGTATTATTCAATCCCATAGATCGCTGCGTTATACGTTACAAAAATTTTATCAGTCATCTACGACAACGATACCCATACTTCTTGCAGTACCGCTTATCATGCTTATTGCAGCCTCAAGGCTCGCTGCCGAAAGGTCGGGCATTTTCTGCTCTGCTATCTTGGCAACTTCCGATTTTGTTATTTTGGCTACTTTGGTTTTGTTCGGCACACCCGAACCGGATTCTATCTTGCAAGCTTTCTTTAAAAGAACGGCAGCAGGGGGAGTTTTGGTTACAAAAGTAAAACTCTTGTCTGTGTAGACCGTTATAACAACAGGGATTATAAGACCTGCGTCCTTGCTTGTTCTTTCATTAAATTCCTTACAGAAACCCATAATGTTGACACCGTGCTGACCCAAAGCGGGACCGACAGGCGGTGCAGGCGTAGCCTTGCCTGCTGCTATCTGTAATTTTATATAACCTTGTACTTTCTTTGCCATTTTTAAAGGCACCTCCTATAATGTGGTAATTAGCGGGATCTTCCCTCCCACGAGAGCCGCAGCTCTCATCATCGTTTACAATTTTTATAAAGGTCGGACTTGGTTAAAATCCAACTCCATCGGAGTTTCACGCCCAAAGATCGAGATACCGACAACAACACTTCTTTTGTTTAGGTTAACTTCCTTAACCGTACCGGTTGACTCGGCAAAAGGTCCTGATTTCACTACTACCGTATCACCCACTGCGTAGTCAATGTCGGCAAGCGTAAAGGTTTCGATCCCCATGTCGTAAACTTCCTGTTCCGTTAAAGGCACAGGCTTTGAACCGGGGCCCACAAAGCTCGTTACACCGCGCGTATTGCGCACAACATACCAGCTTTCGTCATTCATTATCATTTTGACAAGAACATAGCCCGGAAAGATCTTATGCTGAACGACCCTTTTCTGACCGTTCTTTACTTCGACTTCGTCCATCAGCGGAACGGAAACTTCTTGGATAACATCCTGCATATTTCTGTTTTCCACCAATTTTTCGATATTAGCCTTTACCTTGTTTTCATAACCCGAATAGGTATGAACAACATACCATTTTGCTTGATTTTCGTGTTCGGACATATTATCGACCTCTTATTCTTCCGCTTCGGCACCTTCGGTATCCTCTGCATCATCGGCTTCATCCGTATCGGAGCCGCTTTCGGCGTTCTCGTCATCGGCTGCCGCATCGTCGGTGTTCTCATCATCGGCTGCTGCATCGTCGGCTTCGGCTGCCGTTTCGTCTGCGCTTTCGGCTGCCTCGGTCTCGCCTGCCTCGTCGCCCGTTACGATCTCTACGCCTTCGGGAAGGTTTTCCAGATCATAAACATTCGAGTCGTTCGGAGCGCTTGTCACACTGTTCTGAGAACCGCCGCCCGTAACAGCGTTATAAACATACGACAAAGCGGTATCCATAGCAAAGATGATTATGCCTATAATTATGGATACTGTTATTACCGTTATGGTTTCTTTGGTAAGCTCCTGCCTGTTAGGCCAAGTCACCTTTCTCAGCTCCGCTTTATGCTCGGCAAAAAAACTGCCGTTTTTCTTTGCTTTTTTTTCCTTTTTGTCCTTGTTCTTCTTATCCTTTTCGGGTTGAGATGCAGGCTTTGTGTTTTTTGTTTCTTCCATTGCATTTTCCCCCTTTCGTAAGGTTCTCAGAGAGCATTATTTGGTTTCTCTGTGTATAGTATGACGATTGCAGAATCGGCAATACTTTTTGGTTTCCATACGATCGGGATGAGCCTTCTTATCCTTCATTGTATCGTAGTTCCTCTGCTTGCACTCGGTGCATGCCAAAGTAATTCTGGTTCTCAAGATTTCCACCTCGTTTCATTTCTACTGAGTAATTTACACAAGAAAAATACACAATCTTTATTGCAAAAAACGGCTGAGTGAGAGATCACCGCTCTTTGCAATATGCCTTTATTCGGCGCCGACATAATGGCAGCACAAAAAAAAGACGTTTTGCGTCTGTATAATAGTAACATAAATGTTATCCCGTGTCAAGCATTTTATAAAAATTTATAAGAATTTGTTTAAAAAATTTTTTTGTGCCGCAAGTCTGCCGAATACAGCATTTTTGAGAATTTTGCAAAACCCGTGCGTTCCGAAGAGCCGACGGCGAAGCCTGCGCATTTCGATTAAGCAATTCTCCCCAAAAACGTATTTTAATAAGAGAATTTTATGCAGCAAAACTTCGCGGTACAAGCTTTTCGGAACATATATTCACAGTCTGCGGAAAATTTTTTATATTGACTTATTCCTTATTATACACTTTTCCGCGTCAATATCCACAACAATTATATCAACGCCTATTTTCTTTATATCACACCATTTTATGTATATTTCGCCATGCGTAAAAAGCCCGTGAAACTTGCTCGGTCCGGGTACGATTATCGCCGCGACGCAGCCGTTCGATGTATCCACCTCTATATCCGCAACGCAGCCCAGCCGCTGCCCGTCGCGCATATTTATCACTTCTTTTTGTTTCAGGCTTTGCACTCTGTCCAGAAATATCACACCTTTTTGTTTTATTATATGCAAAAGCCTATATATTTAAGCCAGTTTATCATAAGCCCGAACCATTGCTCGGTGCCGTATGCGCCTTTTGCCAACCCAAGACCGTGCCTTCCGTACGGGAAAAGATGATATTCGACGGGTATTTCCTTTGCTTTTAGGGCAGAAGCAAGTTTAAGGCTGTTGTTGCAATTTACCGACTTATCCTCAAAAGTATGCCACATAAAAACAGGTCCCATGTCTTCGCGTACATTTATGTCAAGCGAAAGCTCCGTTTGTAAAGCCGCATCCCCGTTTGTGAGTTTTTCCGCCGAACCCTCATGCCTGTATTCGTCGGACAAGCTCGATACGGGGTAACAAAGCACCAAAGCATCGGGTCTTGCGCTCACCCCGTCAATATCGTCACTGTGTTTATAGTCATATCTGTCATAAAATTCCCCAAGCATGCCTGCCAAATGCGCGCCTGCCGAAAAGCCCATTGCAGCTATCTTATTTCCGTCAACAAGCAGTTTTTC
>CANRCU010000072.1 GCA_947629215.1 uncultured Clostridia bacterium | reverse complement strand
AGAGCGAAGGTGTCTTATACCGTAACAGAAAACCTGGAAGGCAACCCATACAACAGCATTATAGAGGTGAAGAAGAGAACAGGCGGCGAGGAAGAAGTATTGAGAAATAGAGGAAATATAGGAGCCGTTGAAACACAGAGCGGAATGGTACAATACGGTTCGGCGGAGAACTTTGTAAATGAGTTCCCGTCATATCCACCGTTCCCCGCAACGGGCGGAAAGGGCGTATATGGCATAATTCTGACAGGCGGTTTGCTGTCGCTGACCTCACTTCTGTTTCTGCGTAAGCGCAAAAAAAAGTATGTTATAAAGTTTAAGTTCTGAAGAACGACAAAACAAAGGCTTTTGTCAAATAGTATGTGTTTGACGATCGGCAAAAGCTTCACAAGTGGCGTAGGCATTATCTACGCCACTTTTTGTTGAGATACGATAGGCAGGTAACGCTTTAACAGACAAAAATGTTCGGATGTATAGAAACTCCTTGACTTTTGTTAAAAAAAATAATATACTTTTATTATGAGGATATTGGGTAAGTTTGCATTTTACCCAAGATAAGGAGATTTTTATGTACAATACAAAAATTGTGGCATTTGAGAGTTATCTTCCGCCAAGGGTGGTCACAAATGAGGAATTGAGCGGAATGGTAGACACAAATGACGAATGGATACGTACACGGACGGGTGTTTCCGAAAGACATGTTTCCGTTGGAGAAACCGTTTCGGAAATGTGTGTGAAAGTCGCCGACGGTCTGCTTTCCAAAAGCGGTATATCCGCCGAGGAAATAGACCTTATCATAGTTGCGACAATAACACCCGATTTTGCAACGCCCAATACGGCTTGCCTGATACAAAAGGCAATAGGGGCAAAAAATGCGTTTGCTTTTGATATGTCTGCGGCTTGTTCGGGCTTTATATATGCCCTTAGCGTTGCGGATAAATATATAAAAAGCGGTATGTGCAAAAATGTTATGGTGTTCGGCGCAGAGGTACTGTCGGCTATGACAGATTGGTCGGACAGAAGCAGCTGTATTTTGTTTGCGGACGGCGCAGGCGGCGTTATAGCGCAGGCAAGCGAGCAATGCGCGGGGCTGATAGCCGAAGACCTGCATTCAAAGGGCGAGGACGGCTTAAAACTGACGGGCGGCGCTATTTGTATAGATACCCCCTTTTTTGATAATGATAAAGAAAAGCAGCCCTATTTTAAAATGGACGGCAGAGCTATCTTTAGCTTTGCCACAAGAAATGTTCCGCGAAGTATCGAATGCATTATTGAAAAGGCAGGTATCGCCAAGACCGACATTGCTCATATAGTGCCGCATCAAGCAAACTCGCGCATAGTTGAGGCAATGGCGAAAAAGTTGGATATGCCTATCGAAAAATTTTTTATCAATATACAAAAAACAGGCAATACGTCGGCTGCAAGCATACCGATAGCGCTTGCGGATATGTATGGTGAAGGCAGGCTGAAAACCGGCGATAAGATAATTCTTACGGGTTTTGGCGGCGGTCTTACATGGGGCAGTATTTTGCTTGAGCTTTAAAACAGCCGGCAATGTGTATCCGGGCGCAAAAGGAAGAGGAGGTTTACGTAAATGGCACTTTCAAATTTAAATGTGGTGGATTCCACCAGTATCAGCAACGAACAAAAAAGAGTGAATCTGATAATAGTCGACGACATCAGTTGGGATACCACACCCGACGAAAAAAAGAAACATATAAAAATGGTGGAAAAAAAGATAAACAATTATCTGCGATATATAACAAGCGGTCAGGTGCTTGACAATTATCCCGAATCTGTGGGTTACGGTGTTACGATAGTTATCCAGTGCAAATATCCGATCACGGTCAAGGTACGCGAGATATATTCCAAAATTGCGGAAACTCTCAGAAAAAAAGATATAATTTTCGGCTATTTCATTGAGCCGCAGGCAGATGACAAAGCGGAATCCGAACCCACGATAGGCAGTACGGAAACAAAGTAAAATACAGCGAAAGGAAGGGTCAACAAAATGAGTAATGTTATTTGTGAACTTTTAGGTATAAAATATCCTATTTTTCAGGGAGCTATGGCGTGGATAGCAGACGCAAGCCTTGCAAGCGCGGTATCGAATGCGGGCGGTCTTGGTATAATTGCCGCAGGCAATGCCCCTGCCGATATTGTTCGCGCGGAAATAAGAGCATGTAAAGAAAAGACCGACAAGCCTTTCGGTGTTAACGTAATGCTGCTTTCCCCGTTTGTGGATGAAATTGTGGATATGATATGCGAAGAAGGCGTAAAGGTGATAACCACGGGCGCAGGCGATCCCGGCAAGTATATGGCTAAGTTCAAAGAACACGGCATTTGCGTTATACCCGTGACACCGAGTGTCGCTCACGCAAAAAAAATGGAAAAACTCGGTTGCGCAGCTGTTATAGCCGAAGGTATGGAAAGCGGCGGTCATGTCGGCAAAACGACCACAATGGCGCTTGTTCCGCAGGTGGTGGATGCTGTTAATATACCCGTTATCGCAGCAGGTGGCATTGCGGACGGCAGAGGTATGGCTGCGGGCTTTATGCTTGGCGCAAAGGGTGTGCAGATAGGTACGCGTTTCCTTGTGGCAACGGAATGTACCGTTCATCCAAACTACAAGGCAAAAATAATCAAAGCAAAGGATATAGACACGGTCACAACGGGTCAGATAACGGGTCACCCCGTGCGCGTGCTCAAAAACAAGCTGTCAAGACAGTTTGACGCAGTCGAAAAAGAAGAGGGCGGCAAGCCAAAGCCCGATATGGAGCGTATAGAGGAACTCGGACGCGGAGCTTTGCAAAAGGCGGTCAAAGAGGGCGATATGGACTATGGCTCGGTCATGAGCGGTCAGATCGCAGGTATGGTAACAAAGGAACAGACAAGCAAAGAGATAATTGACGAAATAATGGCGGGTTTTACTGCGCTTGTTAAAGAATATTGATACATAAGGAGAAAAATATGGGTAAAACTGCTTTCATTTTCAGCGGTCAGGGCGCACAGAGCGCAGGCATGGGCAAGGAGTTGTACGATAACTTCGATGTCGTTAAACAAACATTTGATACGGCGGATAAGGCACTTGGCATCAAAATAAGCGATATATGCTTTAATGACGATCCCCGTCTTAACGAAACCGAATTTACGCAGCCCGCAATACTCACAATGAGTGTTGCCGTATTGGGCTTGATGAAAGAAAAAGGGCTGAAAGCCGACTATGTTGCGGGGCTTAGCCTCGGCGAATACTCGGCGCTTGTGGCAAGCGGTGTGCTGGATTTTGAACAGGCGGTATGCCTTGTAAGAAAACGCGGCCGCTTTATGACGGAAGCCGTACCGAGCGGTGAAGGCGGAATGTGCGCCGTTGTCAATCTTGAAGCCGAAAAAATACAGCAAGCCTGTGAAAAGGTCAGCGATATAGGCAGATGTATGATAGCAAATTATAACTGCCCCGGTCAGATAGTTATGGCAGGCGATGTCAAAGCCGTCGAGGCGGCAAAAGAGGTCGTGACCGAAATGGGCGCAAAGCGCGCAATAATGCTGAATGTCAGCGGTCCTTTCCATACGCCGCTTTTGAAGCCTGCTTCGGACAAGCTTGCCGAAGAATTTAAAAACATAACATTTAAAGAAATGCAAATACCCGTTCTTACAAATCTTACGGGCGACCTTGTTCCGGCTTCGGACGAGATACCGCAGATATTGCTCAAACAGGTCATGAGTCCCGTTAAATGGGAACAGTCCGTAAGAAAAATGATAGAGCTTGGCGTAGATACTTTTGTTGAGATGGGACCGGGCAAAACGCTTTCGTCGTTTGTCAAAAAGGTATCCAAAGAAGTTGCGGTATACAATGTCGAAGATATGAAAACGCTTGAAAAAACGATCGGAGGTCTGGGTCTATAATGCAGAAAAATGTTATTGTAACGGGCGCAGCCAAGGGCATAGGCAGGGCTGTGGCAGTCGCTTTTGCAAAGGAAGGCTGCAATATACTGTTAAATTACAGAACTTCCGTTCCCGAAGAACTTATAAAAGAAATAGAGGGCTGCGGTGTGCGCTGCGTGGCTGTAAAGTGTGATGTCAGCGATTTTGCGCAGGCGGAAGAGCTTGTCAAAAAAGCCGTGGAAGAATTTAAGACGATAGACGTGCTTGTGAACAATGCGGGCATTACCCGTGATACGCTGCTTATGCGTATGAGCGAGGAGGACTTTGATGCCGTTATTGCGACCAATCTTAAAGGCACTTTCAATATGATAAAACATACAAGCAAATATATGCTTAAACAGCGCAGCGGCAGCATTGTGAATATGAGCAGTGTTGTCGGCGTTATAGGCAATGTCGGTCAGGCAAATTATGCGGCAAGCAAGGCAGGCGTTATCGGTCTTACAAAGTCGACGGCACGTGAGCTTGCATCAAGGGGTATTACCTGCAATGCAATTGCGCCGGGGTTTATCGGCACATCCATGACCGACGTACTCAGCGATAAGGTAAAAGATAGCATAATGGGCAACATTCCGCTGAAAAGGTTCGGGGAAGCCGAAGAAGTTGCCGAACTGGCGGTATTTCTTGCAAATGCAAAATATATTACGGGTCAGGTCGTAAATATTGACGGCGGAATGGCTATGTGATCGGGATCCGGAAGGAGGATATTAAATGGAACGTAGGGTTGTTATTACCGGTATGGGCGCTGTTACGCCCATTGGCAATAATATCGAGCAATACTGGGACGGCCTTAAAAACGGCAAGTGCGGTATTGATTTTATAACTTATTTTGATACTGCCGATTATAAGGTGAAAATAGCGGGCGAATTGAAGGATTTCGATCCGCTTGTCGCACTTGAAAAGAAAGACCTGAAAAGAATGGACGCTTTTACGGTCTATGCCGTTGTTGCGGCAGACGAAGCCGTTAAAAGCAGTAAAATAGACCTTAACGCAATAGACCGCGACCGTTTCGGCGTTGTTGTCGGTTCGGGCATAGGCGGTCTTGGCATTGTGGAAGAAAATGCCGTTACAATAGAAAACAGAGGTCCCGGCAAGGTAAAACCGCTCAGCATACCTATGACGATAGGCAATATGGCGGCAGGTCAGATAGCAATAAAATTTAAGGCGCAGGGTACTTGTATAGATGTTGTCACGGCTTGCGCAACTTCGACCAACTGTATCGGCGAAGCATACAGAACAATAAAGCACGGCTATGCGGATTATATTCTTGCAGGCGGCGCAGAGGGTTCTATCTGTAAGACGGGTATCGCAGGGTTTACGGCGCTGAAGGCGCTTACCACCTCAAACGACCCGAAAAAAGCTTCCACTCCGTTTGATAAGAACAGAAGCGGCTTTGTTATGGGCGAGGGCGCGGGCGTTGTATTTATGGAAACGCTTGAAAGCGCTCAGGCAAGAGGCGCAGAGATACTTGCGGAAGTTGTCGGCTACGGTTCGACCTGTGATGCTTTTCATATGACAAGCCCGCTTGACGACGGTTCGGGCGCAGCCAAGGCTATGCTGAATGCAATAAACGAAGCAGGCATAGACAAAAACGAGATAGACTATATAAATGCGCACGGCACAAGCACGCATCTTAACGATGTTTCCGAAACTATCGCCATAAAGAAAGTTTTTGGCGAAGAACAGGCAAAGAAAATAAATATCAGCTCGACTAAGTCGATGACAGGCCATCTTCTGGGCGCAACGGGCGCGATAGAGGTCATAGCAAGCGTGCTTGCAATGCAGCACGGTCTTGTTCCCCCGACTATAGGCTATGAAACGCCCGACGAGGAATGCGATCTGAATTATACGCCGAATGTTGCGGTCGAAAGAGATATAAAATACGCGCTTTCAAACACATTGGGCTTTGGCGGCCACAATGCCGTTATCTGCCTTAAAAAATGGGAGGGCTGACAAAATGATGAATGCACAGGAGATAAAGGCAATAATCCCGCACCGCTATCCGTTTTTGCTGATAGACCGTGTTGTCGAGCTGGAAGAGGGCAAAAGGATAGTTGCCATAAAGAATGTTACCAACAATGAGGAGTTTTTTAACGGTCATTTTCCGCAGGAACCTGTCATGCCGGGCGTGCTTATAATCGAGGCTATGGCGCAGGCAGGCGCGGTCGCTCTTTTGTCGCTTGAACAGTTCAGGGGCAAGATAGCGTATTTCGGCGGTATAGACAAAGCAAAATTCAGGGGCAAGGTCGTTCCGGGCGATACCCTGAGATTGGAGCTTGAGATAATCAAATTAAAGAAGGTTGCAGGTATAGGCAAGGGTATTGCCTATGTTGACGGTAAAAAGGTAGCAGAAGCCGAATTGACTTTTATGGTGGGCTGACGTTGTTGCGGTAAGGAGAAATAATATGCCTAAATTTAAGTTTCCCGATGTGGATACGCTGAAAAGCAGAATGAGCGAATTGAAACAGGCTGCGCAGAAGGACAAAAAGCCTGAAGAAGAAGCAATTCCATCAACAAGCATAAAATGTCCTTCGTGCGAGAATGTATTTGATAAAAAAGAGCTGGGTATGCTGAAGATATGCCCTAAATGCGCAAGATATTTCCGCCTTAATTCAAAAGAAAGGATACGTCTGGTAGCCGACGAGGGCAGCTTTGAGGAGCTTGACAGCACACTTAATGCAAAAAATCCGCTTAATTTTCCCGATTATGAGGAAAAAATAGCCAAAATGCAGGAGAAAACGGGGCTTAAAGATGCCGTTGTAACGGGCGTTTGTACCATAGGCGGCGAAAAAGCCGTACTTGGTGTTATGGACAGCGGTTTTATGATGGCTTCAATGGGCAGCGTTGTGGGCGAAAAACTGACCCGAGCTTTTGAATATGCTACGGAGAATAAACTGCCGATAATCATTTTTGCCTGCTCGGGCGGCGCAAGAATGCAGGAGGGCATAGTTTCGCTTATGCAAATGGCGAAAGTTTCGGCTGCCGCCGCAAAGCACTCCAAAGCGGGGCTTTTGTACATAACCGTGCTTACGGACCCGACTACGGGCGGTGTTACGGCAAGTTTTGCAATGCTTGGCGATATAATAGTTTCCGAACCGAAGGCGTTGATAGGCTTTGCGGGCAGACGCGTTGTAGAGGGTACTATCAAGCAGAAACTGCCCGACGAGTTCCAGACGGCGGAATTTCAGCTTGAACACGGCTTTGTGGATATAATCGTTACCCGTGAGGAAATGCCGATAAAATTAAGAGATATTCTTCGTATACATTCGGGCAGAAAGGACGGTGCGAGGTAATGGCGGGAGCTTTTGACAATGTAAAAATTGCGCGTAAGGTGACAAGACCGACTGCGCTTGATTATATAAATCATATCTTTGACGGCTTTACAGAATTTCACGGCGACCGCCTTTTCGGCGACGATAAAGCTGTTGTCGGCGGTATTGCATGGCTTGAACACAGGGCTGTGACCGTGCTTGGTATACAAAAGGGCAAAACAATGGAAGAGAATATAAAGCGAAACTTCGGTTCTCCTAACCCCGAGGGTTACCGCAAGGCGCTCAGATTGATGAAACAAGCTGAAAAATTCGGCAGACCTATCATCAACTTTATCAATACGAGCGGCGCATATCCCGGTGTTGGTGCGGAAGAACGCGGACAAGGCGAAGCCATAGCAAGAAATCTTCTCGAAATGGCGGAATTGAAAGTACCGTCCATCTCTATTATAATAGGCGAGGGCGGCAGCGGCGGTGCGCTTGCGATGGCTGTGACCGACCGTGTATGGATGCTTGAAAATTCTATCTATGCAATATTGAGCCCCGAAGGCTTTGCAAGCATTTTGTGGAAAGATGCAAGCCGCGCAAAAGAGGCTGCCGATGTTATGAAATTGACCGCAAACGATCTGTTGAAGTTGGGAGTTGTCGAAAAGGTCATAAAAGAGGCAAGAGGCGGCTGCCAGAATGATTTTGGCTTTACCGCAAATCTGCTTAAAAGCAAGCTGGTTATAGAAATAGACACATTGTGCGCAATGCCGATCGAAAAACTGCTTGAAGAAAGATATGCTCGTTTCAGAGCTTTCGGCGAATTTAGCGAATAAAATTATAAGCCTTGCGGCAAACATTTGCCCGCGGGGCTTTTTTGTTTATCGGATAAAGATAGGCAAAGGGCTTTTTCGATATAAAAAACCGCCGTTACAAAAAAAACGGCGGCTGTTTAAGTTACTTTGCAAAATAGCCTAATTTTTGTCTTGGTCTGCGGCTGTGCACGTTTGGCAGACACAAAACATTGTATCAGTCAACGTTTACGACAGTTCTTTTGTTGTAAGCGCCGCAAGATTTGCAAACTCTGTGAGGTCTCATAAGCTCACCGCATTTGCTGCAAGCTACCAATGTGGGAGTAGCTATCTGCCAGCTCTGAGCCTTTCTTTTATCTCTTTTTGATTTGGACATTCTGCCCTTTGGACATATTGACATATGGTTACACCTCCTTGTAAAATACTTTATATGAAATCCGCAAATCATAAGGATATGTCCTTATTAAGTCGGTTTTCTGCTGATTTAGGGTTTTATTCGTCTTTGAAAAGAGCCTCCAACCCCTCGAATATGGGGTTAAATTCTGTACGTTCGCAGCCGCAGTCACCATCGTTAAGGTCGTGACCGCACTTAGGGCAAAGCCCTTTGCAATCTTGCGAACAAAGCGAACGCATCGGCATTTCGGTCAGTATAACGGCTCTTACGGCAGGCGCAAGGTCAAGTGTTTTGTTTTCGATACTCCAATATTCGACATCGCTGTTGTTGTTATCGTTTGAAAAAATTTCGTTAAAAGGTATTTCAAGCCTTTTATCAAAATTTTTAAGACAGCTGTCGCAAACCATATCTAACTTAACATCTATTTTGCCGACGACCGAATAACTGTTTTTCAGCTTTGTTACGGTGCCGCTCATATTGACAGCAACGATCGGAGCATCAAACCCGTTATATGCTTCAAACTTAAAATCACGGCTCTCACCCAAAGAGAGTGAAGAAACATCAATAAGCATTAATTTATCACCTGTATAAACCTTATCGTTCCTGTAAAACTATTATAAGAACCAAAGCAAGGTAGAAAAAATTTTATTTTCTTTGAATAAGTTTTTATAAAACACCAAATAATATTTTAGCATTTACAGGGCTTTTTGTCAAGCAAAAAATTTTTTTTAAAAAAAGGCAAATAAACCAAAAAACTATTTGATTTTATATTGATTTTATAGTACAATGTAAATATGAATAAGTGTATCCGTCGGAACTTATCGTCGGATATACCAAATATTATTATAGGTATGGTCTTTTTTGCTTAAAATCTGCCTATGATAGGTATTATAAGAATTTATTCAAAAGAAAAATTTATTTCCGACCCGAAGGGATGGCAGATGTAGCGTTCAGGAGAATTTTGCGAAGCAAAAACTCCGAAGCGTTAGAATTTTCGGAACGAAAATTCACATCTGACAAGGGAATACAAAATTTTTCTTTCCTTGTTTTGATTCTTATAATAGTATTATAAGAATTTATTCAAAAGAAAAATTTATTTCCGACCCGAAGGGATGGCAGATGTAGCTCTCCGAAAATCCGACAACGAAGTTGGCGCATTTTCGGCAAAGGTCGCCTAAAAAGCAACGTATTTTTGCGGGAGAATTTTGCGAAGCAAAAA